>CAIPID010000205.1 GCA_903865015.1 uncultured beta proteobacterium
TGACAGCACTGCAACGACCGTATTGGGTGAAGTATTCATTTGCTTAACTCCCCCGTGATGTTACGGATTTGCACAGGCCGCAGTTTCGACCACCACCGGGCGTTTACGTATTTCCTGCATACGCGCCTCGATTTCCTCCGCCGTCAGGATCTGCTGCTCAATCAGCACGCTATGCACGGCACGAATCCATTTATCGTAGTAGCCAAAATTCCTATAGTCCTCGGCGGTATTGCTCTCAATGGTGCGCCGGATCGAGTCCACCCTGAACGCGGAAACAGGCGGGCTCGTCAATAGCGCATAGAGCGCATCAACACGTTTCTGGTGCAAGGTAGCGGGATGGGTTTCTTGCCTGACCGTCATGCCTGGCAGTCCGCCCACATCATTTACGCGTTGTTCCATTCGAACGCCTCCAGTTTATTTTTATCGATTGAGTGTCAGATCAAACGCCAAGCTTGCCATGCACTCAAAGATTGCTCTCATGCACTGATTTTGCTTCTTTCATTTTCATATAAAGAATAATCGAAGAAAGCACCAGTGTGATGGCATTGGCGATTGTCACCGGAAAAGATTCGATCATGACGCCATAAACCAGCCAAAAGCAGATCCCGAGCGTAAACAAAATATACATGGCCAGCGAGATCGACCGAGTATCACGGGTTCGGATCACCTGCCAGGTTTGGGGGAAAAACGCAGCGGTAGTCATAAATGCGCCGATATAACCAATGAGTTCGACGTGCATGAGCCTACCTTTTTAGTCGCGCTCGAGTTCGCGTTGTTCCTTGCGCAGGCGCGCTTTCAAACGCGTTTGTTTGAGCATAGACAAGTGCTGAACGAATACCTTGCCGTTTAGATGATCGATTTCGTGCTGGATACAGACGGCCAGTAACTCATCAGCATCGAATTCAAAAGGCTTACCATCCAAGTCCAGCGCGCGCACACGGACCTCAGCTGGGCGCTCGACTTCGTCGTAGACACCCGGCACCGACAGGCAACCTTCTTCATAAGTTTTAAATTCGCGACTACGATCGATGATTTCTGGATTGATCAACACCATCAGATCATCTTTTTCTTCGCTGACATCCATCACCACAACACGCTCATGGACATTAATTTGTGTTGCGGCAAGCCCAACACCCGGGGCGTCATACATCGTCTCAGCCATATCAGCGACCAACTTACGAATGCGATCGTCGACCACGGCAACAGGTTTTGCAACCTGATGCAGTCGTTTGTCGGGGTAGTGGAGAATATTGAGCAGTGCCATGATTCGCTGAAAATATAAGCAGTGAGTCTTCTATTTTAATGCCATAGCAGGACATTTCAAGCATAGCCCCTCTGGGATGAGGCCTACGAACGTGGCAAACTGCGCCGATGCATCAAGATACCAGCAAAAAAGACCTCGCTCGTCGCCACCTCGATGCGGCACTTGAATGGGAACAGTCTGCCCACCATCATTTATTGACTCAGGATCACCCCGACTACCCCAGTTTGCTGCGCCACGCGCCTAGCGCTCCGCCCATGCTCTTCGCAATAGGCGATTTGCGGAGACTAAAAAATGAGGCGATTGCCATCGTCGGTGCACGCAATGCCTCACGCGATGGAGAAGCAAATGCCAAGGCATTCGCACGTTTTTTATCACAACAGGGTTGGTGCATTATCAGTGGGCTCGCCCACGGTATTGATGCAGCCGCGCACTATGGTGCTCTCCTGCCCAGCCCCCATGAAAATACTGGGAGCACCATTGCAGTACTTGGGACGGGAATTGATATTGTGTACCCCGCAAACCATCAGCCGTTGGCTGAGCACATACTGGCCAACCATGGCTTGCTGCTTTCGGAGTTTCCTCTGGGCACCCCCGCAAAACCCAAGAACTTCCCGAGACGTAACCGGATCGTTGCCGGTCTTTCGCGTGGCGTGCTAGTCATCGAGGCGGCGCTGCACAGCGGCTCCCTCATTACTGCACGTCTGGCCACAGATATGGGACGTGAAGTTTTTGCTTTACCTGGATCAATCCACGCACCACTTTCCCGCGGTCCGCACGCCTTGATCAAACAAGGAGCAAAATTAGTCGAATCGGGGGATGATATCTTGAGCGAACTAATCAACTTTATGCCTGATTGCCATCACCCATACTCACACAAAGTATGCAAGACCGCTAATCAACACCGCAAGTCACCAGCATCCCCAGTTTGGGACGCTATCGGCTACGATCCTGTTTCAGAAGACACTTTGCTTGATCGAACGCTTATGTTGCCGGGTCTTTTGCTATCCGAACTGCTTGCCCTCGAATTAGAGGGATTTATCGAGCGCTTGCCCAGTGGGTATTTTGTCAGGAAATAATCATGACCCTTCCGAGTTTTGTAAAAATTGTTGAAGTCTCACCGCGAGACGGCCTGCAAAATGAAAAAACAATGATTTCCACGGCCATTAAGGTCGAGCTCATCAATCGCCTGAGCCAAGCAGGCTTTAAAAATGTCGAGGCTACTTCATTTGTATCGCCTAAATGGACGCCCCAGATGGCGGATGCCGCTGAGGTCATGGCGCAGATCACGCGACGCCCGGGGACAATCTATTCAGTACTGACACCCAATATCAAAGGTTTTGAGGCTGCGCTAGATGCACGCGCAGACGAGGTCGTGATTTTTGGAGCCGCGAGCGAAGCGTTTTCGCAAAAGAACATTAATTGCTCAATTGCGGAATCGATCGATCGATTCGAGCCCGTCGCCGCGGCGGCACTTGCCGCGGGCTTGCGCTTGCGTGCAGCGCTGAGCTGCGCGCTCGGCTGCCCTTACCAGGGCGAAGTGCCGATCGCCGATGTCGTAAGGGTCGCCAAACGCTTTGCTGAGATGGGTTGCCACGAAATAGATATCGCTGACACAATTGGCGTGGGCACCCCAACGCGTGTGCGCGAGGTCATGCAAGCGGTCACTGACGTTGTGGATCCCAGTCGCATTTCAGGCCACTTTCATGATACCTACGGTCAGTCGCTTGCCAATATTCTTGCATCCATGGAAGTCGGCATTTCAATATTCCATACGTCGGTTTCGGGTCTGGGCGGCTGCCCCTATGCAAAAGGCGCAACAGGCAACGTTGCGACAGAGGATGTTCTGTTTATGCTGAATGGAATGGGTATTGAGACGGGTATCGACTTTGATGCAGTAGTTGAAATCGGCCAATGGATGTCGGGACAACTGAATCGCGCAGGCGGTAGTCGCGCAGGCAATGCGATCAACGCCAAACGTCACGCATCATGATTACATTTTTTAAACGATCAGCTCTGGCATGCGTCGCGATATGCACAGCCTTTATCGCGACCCCATGTATTGCAGCAGGATGCAGCGTGACGGTAGAGGCGGATGACGCACTCAGATTTAGCCCTGACCAGATCGATGTCCCCAAGACATGCGAAACGTTCACCGTCCAGCTCAAACACACAGGCCGGCTACCCCAGCTGGCAATGGGCCATAACTGGGTCCTTGTCAAACAATCGGATCTCGATGGTGTCGCACGCACTGCGATGGCAGCCGGCGAGGCACTAGATTTCATCGACCCCACCGATACGCGGGTGATCGCCCATACCGCACTGATTGGTGCAGGCGGATCAGCCTCTGTCACATTTCCAGTCCGAAAGTTACAGGCCGGCGTGCGCTATAGTTTTCTCTGTACCTTCGCGGGGCACTCTCCCATCATGCAAGGCACGCTTACGCTCGCACGTTAATTTTTTTGCACGACGGATACTCACATGACATTTGCACGCTCCAAACTTTACTCAAGCCCCCTTGCCTTGATTGTTAAATTTTTTGCTAGGGCCGGCGCATCGCTTGCGTTAACCACTCTAATGGCTAGCACGAGCAGCGCAGCAGATTTCAATGCGGGCACGCTCGAGCTCAACGATCTGTGGATACGGGCTTCGGTACCCGGCCAGACAAATGGCGCAGGTTATCTGCAGATCATCAATCCAGGCATGGCCGCTGACAAACTCATTTCAGTTCAGTCCGACGCGGCTACTCGGGTCGAACTCCATACGGTCATCACCGAAGATGGCGTCGCGAAAATGCGTCAGGTCCAGGGCATTGACATTCCCGTGCACGGTGACGTCAAACTCGCACCCGGCGGTTATCACGTCATGTTTCTACAGCTCACGGGACCGTTCAAACAAGGCAGCCTGATCCCTGTTGTGCTTAAATTCGAAAAAGCTGGCGAGGTCCGTGTGAATTTCACGGTCAAACCCTCTACTTACAATCCTGGCAATCAGGGAGCTGCCGGCGCGCACGAACACGGTGCCGGGATGAAGCACTAATCAACGCCAGTATCAAACTAAGGCAGGGCGCGATCCAAAAATAGCGGAGCCCACACGAATCTCGGTCGAGCCCTCCTCAATAGCCAACTCAAAGTCACCACTCATCCCCATAGACAGGCGCTGCAAGGAAATACCAGCGATGCCTTCTTGTTGGGCCTGATCCCGTAATTGACGCAGCTTGGCAAAACAGGCCCGCACAGCCAAGGGGTCTTGCGTGAGCTCTGCCATCGTCATCAAGCCCTGCACACGCAAGGTATCAAAGCGCGTTAATTCACGTAGAAAACTGATTAATTCCGATGACTCCAAACCTGATTTGGATTCTTCGGGCGAAGTCTTCACCTGCACCAGCACATCAATTGAGCGCCCCTCACCCTGCAAACGGCGATCGAGCGCCTCGGCAAGCTCGAGACGATCGAGAGATTGCAATTCGTGCGCCAGACGTGCGACGTCTTTGGCTTTGTTAGTTTGCAATTGGCCGATCACAACCCACTGGATATTGCAGTCCGCTAATAAAGGTGCCTTCTGGGCAATTTCCTGGGTGCGGTTTTCACCAAATCGATGAAACCCTAGTGCGATGGCCTCACGGATAGCAGCATCGTCGAATGTTTTACTGACAGGAAGTAAGGTCACTTCTGAGGGATCTCGCCCCACACGTGCGCAGGCGGCAGCCATGCGCGCGCGAATTGCCTG
Organism: uncultured beta proteobacterium; assembly: GCA_903865015.1. Lineage (GTDB taxonomy): Bacteria > Pseudomonadota > Gammaproteobacteria > Burkholderiales > Burkholderiaceae_B > Zwartia. The sequence continues at coordinate 4,991 of CAIPID010000205.1, forward strand.
CACTCTCATTTGCATCGTGTTTTCTGACATGGCGGACTCCCGGTTGCGACGAAACACCATTTTACTGATTCAGTACGCGCGCATATCTTGCCAACTTAGCACTGCTACAGCCTGCCTGATGTCGGCGATCAGTAACAAGCCCCGTTTTCGCCCCGCAGCTGAAAACAGCACCATCGTCATGCACCAAAACAGTGCCCAAGCACCACTTCAACGCAATTAGCAAAACATTCAAGCACCAAAGCGCGCGCGTACGCCTTGCTTTCGCTCCTGCACAGAGCCAACTTAGCGCACACAAAAAATAGCTGGCATGGCTTTTGCTTAGTAACTGTCAAGCACAGACAAACTTTATTAAGTTGGGTGTGCGGCTCTTAAAACCAACACGGCTCGCGCCGAACAGACAACGACTCAGGAGTTAACCGATGAAACGCAGATCAGCTCTTAAACAGCTCACCGCTGTCAGCCTTTTGGCAATGTCAGGCTTTACCGCTCAGTCCTTCGCCGCAGAAGACACCATCAAAGTTGGTATTTTGCATTCCTTGTCAGGCACCATGGCCATCTCTGAGACATCACTCAAAGACGTCGCGCTCATGACCATCGACGAAATCAACGCCAAAGGCGGCGTGAACGGCAAAAAACTCGAAGCCGTGATTGTCGACCCTGCCTCAAACTGGCCCTTATTCGCAGAAAAAGCACGCCAACTGATCGACAAAGACAAAGTCTCCGTCGTATTCGGTTGCTGGACCTCGGTTTCACGTAAATCAGTATTGCCCGTATTTAAAGAACTCAACAGCCTTTTGTTCTACCCAGTGCAGTATGAAGGCGAAGAGCTTGAGAAAAACGTGTTCTATACCGGCGCAGCACCAAACCAGCAAGCTATTCCTGCTGTTGAATACCTGATGAGCGAAGACGGCGGCGGCGCAAAGCGTTTTGTCTTGCTCGGTACCGATTACGTATACCCACGCACCACCAACAAAATTTTGCGTGAATTCCTCCACTCGAAAGGCGTGAAAGACACGGACATCGAAGAGGTCTACACACCTTTTGGTCACTCTGACTATCAAACCATCGTTGCAAACATCAAAAAGTTTTCAACCGGCGGTAAAACAGCGGTGATTTCGACCATCAATGGCGACTCCAACGTTCCTTTCTACAAAGAACTCGGTAATGCTGGCCTGAAAGCCACAGACGTGCCCGTTGTTGCTTTCTCCGTCGGTGAAGAAGAGCTGCGCGGCGTGGACACCAAGCCACTGGTCGGTCACCTGGCTGCCTGGAACTACTTTGAGTCGATCAAGAACCCAGTCAACGCCGAGTTTGTAGCCAAGTGGAAAGCTTATGCAAAAGCTAAAAATCTGCCTAACTACGCAACTGCTGTGACAAACGACCCGATGGAAGCCACCTACGTCGGCATGTACATGTGGAAACAAGCTGTTGAGAAAGCCAAATCGACGGACACAGACAAAGTCATCGCAGCGATGGGCGGCCAGAAATTTGCAGCACCAGACGGCTTCACCATTGAAATGGATCCAACTAACCACCACCTGCATAAGCCAGTTTTCATCGGCGAAATTCAGGCTGACGGTCAGTTCAATACCGTATGGAAAAGCAAAGGTCCGATCCGCGCCCAACCTTGGAGCCCTTTCATCAAGGGTAACGAAGGCAAGCAAGGTCTTTGATACATTAGCACTTATAACTATAAATGAGACTGCAACAACATGGCTGTGATTTACCCCTTCTTGAAAAGGTTGATGTGTGCTGTGCTGCTGGTGCTCCCGGCGTACACATGCGTTGCCGCAGACTTGGTCGACCGCTCAGTTCTAAGCGGCCTGGCTAGCGACAATAACAACGACAAGATCGAGGCGATCACAGCGTTGGGGCAGCTCTCCAACCCAGGAGCCGCCGCTATTCTGGCGGCCCTGGGTGAAGGTAAAGTTTTAATTGCTGCGGACGGCACAGTGCTTGTGTCGCTCACAGCAGACAAAGCGCTCAACCCTGCGACTGGCGAAACGATCGCCCCACCTGCTGACGCGCAAACCGTCAATATGAATAACCGACTGCGACGCGCTCTACAGGGCGCGCAAGCCAGTGCGGACTTATTTTCACCTGTTGCAGCCACGCGTCTGGCCGCAGCAGTACGGCTACAGAAAGAAGCCGATGCCTCTCGTACACCTGTGATTGAGCGTGCGCTCAATCAGGAAAAGGATCCTGAGATCAAACTCGCGCTTAACATCGCTCTGGCAAGTTCTGCAATTAAAAGCAATGATGCCGCCGTGCGAACTAAAGCGGTGATCGCCCTAGGCGAAAGTAAAAACCCAGCGTTCAAACCTGTCCTCGAAGCGCTGTTAACCAAGGATGCGGCCGGCACGTTTGCCGAGCCCGATGCGGAAGTCCGCAATGCAGCTAAAAAGTCTCTCGAACAAATCGAAAGCCATCAGACAATCGTCAGCTGGGCAGGCAACCTGTTTTACGGCATCAGCTTAGGCAGTGTGTTGTTACTCGCAGCCCTGGGACTGGCCATAACGTTTGGCCTGATGGGCATCATCAATATGGCGCACGGCGAGCTGCTGATGATTGGGGCGTATGCGACGTACCTGGTTCAGAGCTTTTTCAAACAATATCTGCCTGGTGCGCTCGACTGGTACGTCGTCGCCGCCTTGCCTGTCGCCTTTGTCAGTACCGCTGTCGTCGGGATGCTGCTTGAGCGCACGGTCATTCGATGGTTGTATGGAAGGCCGCTCGAAACACTGCTCGCGACCTGGGGCATCAGCTTGATTCTGATGCAGGCCGTGCGCAGTATTTTTGGGGCACAAAACGTTGAGGTCTCTAATCCGTCCTGGATGAACGGCGGCATCACCGTGCTTGGCAATCTGAGCCTCAGTTACAACCGATTAGTCATTATCGGCTTTGCGTTGTGCGTGGTGGTTGCTGTCTGGCTGGTGCTGAATTACACACGGCTTGGTTTGTTTGTCCGCGCCATTACTCAAAATCGCCGCATGGCCGATTGCGTAGGTGTCCCAACTGGACGAATCGACATGCTGGCATTCGGGCTCGGCTCAGGCATCGCGGGGCTGGCAGGTGTCGCACTCTCCCAGCTCAGCAACGTCGGTCCTGACCTCGGACGCGGCTACATCGTTGACTCGTTCATGGTGGTGGTATTGGGCGGAGTCGGGCAGCTCGCCGGCACAGTCGTCGCAGCCATGGGCCTTGGCGCACTCAATAAATTCATCGAGCCTTTCTGGGGCGCAGTGATTGCCAAAATCGCAATCCTGTTGTTTATCGTCTTGTTTGTACAGAAACGTCCGCAAGGCCTGTTTGCACCCAAAGGGCGGAGCGCAGAATGAATACTCAAACCAATCGTGCGTCTCTCATGGACGCCACAAACACGAATTTATTTTCTTCCAAGGCTTGGACAGGTATTTCAATCGTAGTGGCATTTTTTGCCCTGTTACCTGTCCTGAATCTGGCATTTCCAGTCGGTCATGCTTTTCACGTTTCGGCCTTTACCATTGCACTGATCGGTAAATTTATCTGCTATGCCATGGCAGCACTCGCACTGGATCTGGTCTGGGGTTATGCGGGGATCTTGTCACTCGGTCACGGTTTGTTTTTTGCGCTCGGTGGCTATGCCTGCGGCATGTATCTTATGCGCGTGGGCAAGCCATCGCCCGAGATCGTGCCTGATTTCATGACGTTTCTGAGTTGGAAAACTTACCCCTGGTTTTGGTCATTTACCGAGCACTTCTGGTACGCCATGTTGCTGGTAGTGCTGGTACCCGGATTGCTCGCTTTTATCTTTGGCTACTTCGCATTCCGTTCACGGATCAAGGGCGTGTATTTTTCTATCATTACGCAAGCCCTGACCTTCGCCGCGATGCTGTTGTTCTTTCGTAACGAAACAGGCTTTGGTGGCAATAACGGCTTTACGGATTTCAAAACAATTCTCGGTTTTGACATTACCTCTCCACAGACGCGTGCAGTACTTTACTGGGCAAGCCTCGGTGCACTGCTGCTTGCCCTGATTGCGGGTCGAGCGATCACGCAATCAAAACTTGGCCGTGTGCTGACCGCCATTCGCGACTCCGAAAGCCGCCTGCGGTTTTTGGGTTACGAACCGCTCGGCTTCAAACTCTTTATCTGGACAGTATCCGCGGTGATTTGCGGCATCGCCGGCGCGCTGTACGTGCCGCAGGTAGGCATCATTAATCCCGGCGAAATGTCGACAGAGAACTCCATCGAAATGGTCATCTGGGTCGCAACCGGCGGGCGCGGCACACTGATCGGCCCCATCATCGGCGCGGGTGTGATCAATGGTCTGAAAACCTGGTTTACCAGCGTCGTGCCTGAATTCTGGCTCTATGCACTCGGCCTGATTTTTGTTTTAGTCACACTCTTTTTGCCTCAAGGCATTGTCGGACTCGTTCGCAAACTGGGTCAGCGCACAAAGGGGCAAGCATGAACACCATCAATCACGCTCAACTAGAACAAGCCACCCAGAGCAATGGGCCCGGCGGCTCAGCCTCTTACGGTCGAGTCAAAACCCCTGGCGTCGACACGACCCATGGCGCGATTCTGTACTTAGAGTCGATCAGCGTTGTATTTGATGGTTTTAAAGCGCTCAACGATCTGTCGCTAGACATTGGTGTCGGTGAGTTACGCTGCATCATCGGGCCCAACGGTGCCGGCAAAACCACCATGATGGATGTCATCACCGGCAAAACCAAACCCACCGCAGGCACGGCATTTTTTGGTCAGAACATTGATCTGACCAACATGCAGGAATCCGAAATTGCCGACGTGGGGATTGGTCGCAAGTTTCAGCGCCCGACTGTTTTCGAAAACCATACCGTATTCGAAAATCTCGAACTCGCAATGAAAACCAACAAGCACGTTAAACAAACGCTGTTTGCCCGACTCAACAGTTATCAGCGCGACAAGATCGCCGATACGCTGGAATTATTACGCCTCATGAGCGAATATAAACGGCCAGCTGGATTACTGTCGCACGGGCAAAAGCAGTGGCTGGAAATCGGCATGCTGCTGATGCAGGAGCCATTGCTTTTGCTGCTGGACGAGCCCGTTGCTGGCATGACTGACGCAGAAACAGAACGCACAGGGGAATTGCTCAACGACCTGCGCGGCAAGCACTCCCTGATGGTGGTCGAGCATGATATGGACTTTGTGAATCAAATTTCACAAGGTGGCAAAGTCACCGTGCTGTGCGAAGGCTCGGTCCTGGCTGAAGGCACGATGCAACAAGTTCAATCCGACCAGCGGGTCATCGAAGTGTATTTGGGACGATAGCGTGATGTTGGACGTTCAGAAAATCAATCAATACTACGGCAGCAGCCATACCTTGCGTGGCGTATCCCTTGAGGTCAAGCAAGGCGAGTGCATGGCCTTGCTCGGTCGTAATGGCGTAGGCAAAACTACCCTGCTGAAATGCCTGATGGGTGTACAGTCGATTGCCTCAGGTCAGGTCATATTCGAGGGCCAGGACATCAGCAAACTGGCCCCCCATCAACGCGCCGCACTCGGCATGGCCTACGTCCCGCAAGGGCGAGAAATTTTCGCGCGGCTAACGGTCGAAGAAAACATTCTGATGGGGATGGCAACCAAATCCAGCAGCAAGGCACGAGAGATCAAAGGGGAAATTTATGAATTGTTTCCCGTCCTGAAAACCATGCTGTCGCGCCGCGGCGGCGACCTCTCGGGCGGCCAGCAGCAACAGCTGGCGATCGCCCGTGCCTTAGTGGCCGAACCCAAACTGATCATCTTTGACGAGCCCACAGAGGGCATCCAGCCGTCGATCATTAAAGATATTGGACGCGTCATTGACCTGCTGCGCAATCGTGGCGACATGGCGATTGTCCTGTGCGAGCAATATTTCGACTTTGCCCGCGAGCTTGCTGACCGGTTCGTTGTGCTGTCACGCGGCGAGGTCGTCGCCACTGGCAATCGTGCCGAAATGGATAGCGAAGAGGTCAAGCGCCACTTGTCGGTATAAGCCTTGCCTGGCCAACAAGACAAAAATACCTTAAGAACCACAGAAACAGGGCTGGCGCTCTGGTTCTGAAGTTGTTCTAGCGGTATGATTCCTGCACTCTAATAGCGGGACAAAAAACATGTGGGACGTAATCGTAGTCGGCGGCGGCAATGCCGCGCTCTGTGGTGCGCTGATGGCGCGCGAGGCCGGTGCCAGCGTATTGCTGCTTGAGGCATCGCCAAAAGAATGGCGCGGTGGTAATTCTCAGCACACGCGTAATTTGCGCTGTATGCATGATGCCCCGCAAGACGTGCTGGTCGATGCCTACCCCGAAGAAGAATACTGGCAAGACTTGCTCAAGGTGACGGGCGGACAAACCAACGAAGCATTAGCCCGCATGGTGATCCGCGAATCCTCAAGCTGTCGCGACTGGATGCGCAAACATGGCGTGCGTTTTCAGCCACCACTTTCAGGCACGCTACACGTCGCGCGCACCAATGCGTTCTTCATGGGTGGCGGCAAAGCCCTGATCAATGCTTATTACCTGAGCGCTCAAAAGCTCGGCATCGATATTCTTTACGACTCACCCGTTGATGATCTGGAGATCAAAGATGGGAAGTTTGTCGCAGCGATGGTCGGCGACAAACGCTACGCGGGTCGCTCCGTGATTCTCGGTTGCGGCGGTTTCGAATCCAACCGTGAGTGGGTACGCGAGGCCTGGGGCCAAAATGAGCGCGGCGAATGGCCTGCAGAAAATTTTCTTGTGCGCGGTACCCGCTACAACATGGGCGCCGTACTCAAGGTCATGATGCGCGAAGGCGCCGACACCATGGGTGACCCAACTCAGGCCCACTGCGTCGCAATCGATGCGCGCGCGCCTCTTTATGACGGCGGTATCGCCACACGTCTGGACTGCGTGTCGCTTGGCGTAGTACTGAACTGCAATGCAGAGCGTTTCTATGACGAGGGAGAAGATTTCTGGCCCAAACGCTATGCTTTATGGGGCCGATTAGTCGCATTACAGCCCAAGCAAATCGCCTACACCATCATTGATGCAAAA
>CAIPID010000206.1 GCA_903865015.1 uncultured beta proteobacterium
ATCAACGCCGGTGAAATCTATGGGCTGATTGGCCCAAACGGCGCGGGCAAAACGACTTTTTTTAACGTGATTACCGGTCTTTACACCCCGGACTCCGGCAAATTCGTACTCGGTGGCCGTGCCTATCAGCCAACGGCCGTACACGAGGTTGCGAAAGCCGGCATTGCACGCACCTTTCAAAACATCCGTTTGTTTGGCGATATGACTGCGCTCGAAAACGTCATGGTTGGTCGGCACGTGCGTACGCGCGCCGGTGTCTTTGGTGCGATTTTCAGACCCCCTGCAGTTGTGCGCGAAGAAGCCGAGGTTGAGGAAATCGCCCACGAATTACTCGAATACGTGGGTATCGGTCATTACGCCAACTACACGGCACGCAACCTGTCTTATGGACATCAGCGTCGTCTTGAGATTGCCCGGGCGCTGGCCACCGAACCCCACCTGCTCGCTCTCGACGAGCCAGCGGCTGGTATGAACGCGACCGAGAAAGTCGAGTTGCGCGCGCTACTGGACAAAATCCGCAGCGACGGACGCACCATCTTGCTGATCGAGCATGACGTCAAACTCGTGATGGGTTTGTGCAACCGGCTGACCGTGCTTGATTACGGCAAGGTCATCGCACAAGGCATTCCACAAGACGTTCAAAATAATTCCGCTGTGATCGAAGCCTATCTGGGCACTCCTGCACAATGAGCACCGCCATGACGAAAGACACCATCCTGAAAATTTCGGACCTGAAAGTTGCCTATGGCGGCATTCATGCGGTCAAGGGCATCGATCTCGACATCCGCGAGGGCGAGCTCATCACGCTGATTGGCGCAAACGGTGCGGGCAAAACCACCACCATGAAAGCCATCACGGGTCTGCAAGGCTGGATTGGCGGCGACGTGCAGTATCTGGGCAAGTCAATCAAAGGCGTGCCGAGCCATGCACTGCTTAAACAGGGGCTTGCAATGGTCCCGGAAGGTCGCGGCGTGTTTTCACGCATGACCATTACCGAAAATCTGCAAATGGGTGCTTACACACGCAACGATACCGCGGGCATTGCCGACGATATCGAGCGCATGTTCGGCATTTTCCCGCGCCTCAAAGAGCGTGCCACGCAGCTCGCTGGCACCATGTCGGGCGGCGAGCAGCAGATGCTGGCGATGGCGCGTGCACTGATGAGTCAGCCCCGCCTGCTGTTGCTTGACGAGCCTTCGATGGGTCTGTCACCCATCATGGTGGCCAAGATTTTTGAGGTGGTGCGTGATATTTCTGCACAAGGCGTGACGGTCTTGCTGGTCGAGCAAAACGCACGGCTGGCGTTGCAGGCAGCTGATCGCGCCTACGTGATGGACTCTGGTCTCATTACGATGTCGGGTGAGGCAAAGCAGATGCTGGATGATCCCAAGGTGAGAGAGGCATATTTGGGGGAGTGATATAAATTATATTTTAGGGGTAATGTAAATTTTATTTGGGGACATGGTATACCTAGAGTATGGGCCCAAACGATTCCTGTCAAAACATACGCAGCGTTTCAATCAGCAACGTTCTTTGCGTTCTGAGCCTTTGCGCTTTGTCAAACGCGCTACAAGCACAAACAAGTGAACACACGCTACCAACCGCTCAAAATTTTGAGGGCTTCGCGCTGCAAGCAGCAGTTGGATATCAGCCCTATGCTGTCAATTTCAATCAAATCAGGATCGCGAATACAAATATCAAGTTAAATGATCAAAATTCTTACAATCATTCAACGCCCTATTTTATTGGCGCAAGCTATACCGCCGCGATCAGTCGCGATATAACGCTGGGTGCACAGATTGAAGTCAATCCAATCAATCAACAATACGTGCTTTCTCTCTTGCCCGGCTACGCATTCACGTCCGAAATCCAAGGCTATTTAAAATTAGCCTGGGTCAATGCTGTTGTGACTGTTGATCAGGGCTCCAATCAAAGCAAAATCAGTGCAACAGTAAACGGCGCCACTGCAGGCCTAGGTTTCAAGCAGTTCTGGACTCCAAACTGGTATGGTTTTATCGAAGCTAATTACGTCAAGATGGATACCATCAAGTTCAATACACCAATCAATGGGATTCCGTTAAACGGCAATATGGACTACAGCGGGTACAACGCGATGATTGGGATTGGGTACAAGTTTTAACGATTACACGCAAACGGCATTTTCTTGTGCATAATTCCAATATGCCTCACCGGGCATAAACGGAAACGCGAAAGCCTGTTACCCCGGGCCATATCGCTTATCTCTTACAAAAACGGAGACAAACGTGAAAAATGTCAGCCTTGACGACAAATACACCGCCACAACTGGTCGTATCTATTTAAGCGGCATCCAGGCACTGGTTCGCCTGCCCATCATTCAGCGCATGCGCGATGTTCGCGCAGGACTCAATACCGCAGGATTCATTTCAGGCTATCGCGGATCTCCGCTTGGTGGCCTGGACGAAGCCTACTGGCATGCCGAAAAACATCTGGCGGCCAATCACATCCTGTTTCAACCCGGCATTAATGAAGACCTAGCACTCACCTCAGTCTGGGGCACGCAGCAGGTCAAACTCATTGGCGGGTCACCTTATGACGGCGTATTCGGACTCTGGTATGCCAAGGGTCCTGGAGTAGACCGGTCAATCGACGTGATGAAACACATGAACCATGCTGGCACATCCAAGCATGGTGGCGTCATCATGGTCGCCGGCGACGATCACGGCGCCTACAGCTCAACCCTGCCGCATCAAAGCGACCACGTTTTTGGCGCAGCCATGGTGCCGATACTCTATCCCTGTAATGTGCAGGAATACATCGAACTTGGACTGCACGCCTGGGCCATGTCTAGATTTTCTGGTTGCGCAGTCGGCTTTAAAGCACTTGCCGATACAGTAGAGTCATCGGCATCGATCGAGGTGGATCCTTTCCATATCGAAACGCGCATTCCGACTGACTTTGTCATGCCTGAAGGCGGGTTGAACTGCAGACTCCTCAGCGATGCGATCGGCATGCAGGCGCGCAAACAAGAAGCGCTGATGCAAGACTACAAAATCTACGCCGTGCTGGCATACGCACGAGCAAACCAACTCAATCACACGACGATCAACTCACCCAATGCGCGACTCGGTATTATTGCCTCTGGCAAAAGCTATCTTGATGTCATCGAGGCCTTAAGTGAATTGGGCATCGATGAAACCTACGCGGCAGAGCTTGGCATCCGGTTATTCAAAGTCGCCATGCCCTGGCCGCTCGAGCCCGATAGTGTGCGCGAATTCGCAACAGGCCTGGATGAAATCCTGGTCGTTGAAGAAAAGCGGCAAATCGTCGAGTATCAGCTTAAAGAACAGCTCTACAACTGGCGAGATGACGTGCGTCCCCGCGTCGTCGGTAAATTTGACGAAAAAGGAGAATGGGTCTATCCGCGTGGCGAATGGTTGCTAGCCAGCAAGGTCGATTTCTCGATTGCGCAAATCGCCCGCGTCATCGCTTCGCGCATCGCCCGCTTTCATACCAGCGAACTCATCAAAGAGCGATTGCAGTTTCTGGACGACAAAGAAGCCGTGCTCCGCCTCGCAGTCAATACGCCGCCACGGCCCGCCTATTACTGTTCGGGATGTCCGCATAACACTTCGACCAAAGTGCCCGAAGGCAGCCTTGCGCTGGCTGGCATTGGCTGCCACGCCATGGCGACATCGATCTATCCGGAGTTCAATAAAACACTCACGCATATGGGTGGTGAGGGCGCGCCCTGGATCGGGCAGGCACACTTTTCGGATCGCAATCATATTTTTGCCAACCTGGGAGACGGCACCTACTTTCACTCAGGGTCTCTCGCGATCCGTGCGGCCATTGCCGCCAAGGTCAACATCACCTACAAGATTCTCTATAACAGCGCGGTCGCCATGACAGGCGGCCAGCCCGTAGACGGCCAGATTTCCGTACAGACCATCGCCAATCAAATGGTTTCAGAAGGCGTGCAACGCCTGGCGATTGTCACCGAAGATCTATCACAGTACGTGGATCGCACCGGGCTACCAACCATCGCGACTATTCATGACCGCAAAGACATGGATGCGGTTCAACTTGAATTACGCGAGGTTCCCGGCACCTCCATCCTGATCTATGACCAGGTCTGCGCCGCGGAAAAGCGCCGCAAGCGCAAGAAAAAAGAAATGGCCGATCCCGACGAACGCTTGTTCATCAACCCATTAGTGTGCGAAGGCTGTGGCGACTGCGGAATACAAAGCAATTGCGTCTCCATTCTGCCACTTGAGACCGAATTCGGACGCAAGCGGGTCATCAGTCAAAGTACATGCAACAAAGATTACTCCTGCGTCAAAGGCTTTTGTCCGAGCTTTGTGACGGTCAAAGGCGGCCACTTACGCAAACTGGTCACAACAGCAGTGCTCAATTCGTCCGATTCGCTCCCACATCCAAATGTTGCCAGACATGATGGCACTTACAACATTCTGATCACCGGTATCGGCGGAACCGGCGTCATCACCATCGGCGCCTTATTGGGTATGGCGGCACACCTGGAAGGCAAAGGCGCATCGGTTCTCGACATGACAGGCATCTCCCAGAAAAATGGTGCAGTGACGTCCCATGTCCGACTCGCTCCCAATCCGCAAGACATTCACGCGCAGCGTATCGCAACCGGCGAAGCCGATCTGATCCTGGGCTGCGATTTGTTGACAGCAGGCTCTCCGGACGTCATCGCAAAATCCCGTCCGGACAAAACATACGCCATCATCAACACGCATGAGCAGCCCCCCGGCCAGTTTGCCCGTAATCCGGACTGGACCTTCCCGACAGATTCGGTTGAACAACTCCTCACCAGCGCTGTAGGGGGACAGATCGAATACGTCAACGCCACCAAGATCGCTACAGGGCTGCTTGGCGACGCGATTGGCGCGAACCTTTTCATGCTGGGTCTGGCGTATCAGCGCGGAAAGATCCCGCTCAATCTTGAGTCGATCGTACGCGCCATCGAACTCAATGGCGTTGCAGTGAAAATGAATCTTGCCGCTTTCTCGTGGGGCCGTCAGGCGGCCCTCAATTTACAAGAGGTCGAACACACAGCAAGCCCAGCGCAACCCGTCTTGCTGCAACGTCCCAGCAGTCTGGAAGACCTCCTGCACATTCGTAACGAATTTTTAACGCGCTATCAGAACGCTGCTTATGCCCAGCGTTATCAATCGTTTGTTAAACGCGTACGCAACGCTGAAAATGCTGCAGGTCTGGGCGACAAGCTCACCAAAGAAGTCGCAAAATATCTCTTCAAACTGATGAGTTACAAAGACGAGTATGAGGTCGCGCGTCTCTTTACTGCACCCGAATTTCAACAGTCGCTGAACGAAACGTTTGAAGGAGATTTCAAGATTGAATTTAATCTTGCGCCACCGTTACTTTCCAAACGCGATCACGAAGGCAAACTGATCAAGCGTCGATTCCCTGGCATCACGATGCAAGCATTCAAGGTGCTAGCCAAACTACGCTTTCTGCGTGGAAGTGTGTTTGATGTGTTCGGCAACACAGCAGAGCGCCGAGCCGAACGTCAGTTAATCAGGGAGTATGAGCATACGATCGAAATGTTACTCACAGACCTCAATGCCGAATCGCATTCGATTGCCGTCAGCATTGCAAAGCTACCGGAGCAAATTCGCGGCTATGGCCATGTCAAGGAAGCTTCGATTGCGATTGCGCGTGCCAGACAGCAAGAGCTGCTGGATCAGATCAAAAATCTGATTGAAATACCTGCTTAAATCACTTTGGTGCTATCTTCCGCATGGAAAACTGGAGGGAGAATGATCGATGAAAGGGTTAGATTTTCATGATTATCCAAATTATTTAATTGTGTACTCACAGAGTCCGCTGCAGCAGTATCGCTATGAATAAGATGCGTCCAGTCTAACCCAGCATTGTTCATCATTGTTGCAACGGAATCTAAAGCGGGGGTCGAAATAGCTGAAACATCGGAATGTGCATCAATGTGATCAATCATATTCATCCAACTGTTTCCAATTGAATTCGCATCAGCAACCATGCCAGAAACAACGTGTTCAGGCGAGACATGCTCATTTGATAGTTGATTACTGCCAGAGGAAATATCATATTGCGTTCCGCCAATACTGATCGCGGTCGTCAAATGAGTATCCGATGGTGTGGAGTGTTCGACAGATTCTGTTAGATCGCCGCCCGACTTTGGATGAATGATATTTGAAAAATCAACTTTATCAAGGTCATTGTGATTCAAATCAATACCTGTACTGATTGATTCAGTAGCAGTTGTAAGTGATGACGTCTTGTCATGATTTGTTAAGTCTACTTGAGCCTTCTGCTGATTGGCTAGCGACACTTGATCAAATGCGTGTGCTTGAGAAACGATTTTCGTGTCGGTCACTGCAAAAGCTGTTGCAGTGCCTGTAACAAAAGCAGCATCTTCGGCTACTCCACTTTTACCGTCAGCCATCGTATAGGTGATTTGACCATAAACCGTCACATCGCCATTTGCAGCAGCATGAACACTACCGGTGGGTGTCAAAGAAATGCTATTGATGCCCAACTGAGTGAGGGTTTTAAACTCTCCGGCATCGACCACGCCATTACTATTTGAATCCTGCCATACTCCAAAATTATTAAACGCTGAGTCACTCGCATTCAAAATAGCATCGTGATTCGTATCGTACAGTTGCGAGATTCCTTGTAAATCTGTAGTGCTGGTATTGGTGGAAAAGTTGATCTGCAAACTACTATCATTATTTTGTAAAGCCAATATTCCGTCTGTCGGAGCAACCCAGGCTGTAGGCACAGCAACGCCCGAGTTTTGATAATCATGAGATACGCCATCAGCCAGATTGAGGTACTGCACACCATTGCCATTCAAGTCAATGACAACGGGAGTCACTCTGGTTCCAATTAGCGTAGTTAAATTATTTAGATTGGATACACCTTGCAAATCAACTAATAATGAATTTGCTGAATTTGAACCTGCTGCAGTAGAGCTTAATTGTTCGTATATGTACGTATGCTGAACCGAACCGATCGTTGCCTGAAAAGATACAACATAATTCGCAGACCCGATATTATTATTTTCCAGAAACTGCACTGCTGCTGCAACCGCAGAAGTTGAATTCAACGCAAGTGGGGATGCAAATTTACTTGCATCATCAAAACTAATAATGCCATTCGTAATCGAATCAGAATTAATCGTATGCCCAGAAATTGTCAGTGTCGAATGATTTGCCGTTGAGCTCGTTGATGCAATCACAGTGCCAGCGAGATCTAGCGTGTCTACACCGATATTGAAATCTTTGATCAAGTCATAGCCAGATACTGTTCCATAATCTCCATAACCACCGACGGATCCAAGAGAGTCAGAAGCATTGATAACAAAGGTATTTGCTCCACCGCCACCAATTAAAACATCGGCACCCAGCCCACCGACTAAAGTATCATTTCCTGTACTACCCGTTAACGTATCCGCGCCCTCATACCCATATAAAATATTGGTTCCTCCTGCAATTGGGGCCGTCAATGTATCCCCAGCGCTCGTCCCGAGGGCAACCCCCAATACATTAACTGGATTGACTCCATCCGTTACTTGCAGCACGCCACTGAGTGTGGAACTTGATTCGGTCGGAACCAGAACTGCTGTAGTTCCACTTGTTATGACAGGATCGCCGAATGCATGGTTAAAAGTACTATTTAGTGAGACGGTAGAATTATCGACATCCGATACATAAAAACTAATTTTTCCTCCTGCGGTTCCGATATTTGATACGACAGGAGCATCATTTGCACCACTGATCGTCACGGTCACTTTCTGAGCTGTGCCGTCAATCGTGGTGGCTGTGAACGTATCGGTTAGTGGGGAGGAGGTTGTGTTCAGCGCCTGCACCGTGGCGTTATTGTTATCCACGCTATAACTCCAGTGCCCAGATGCATCGATCGTGTAGCTACCGTAGCCACCTGTAGAGACTGTAGGTGAACTCACTGCGGTAAAGGTATTGGCCGGATTATCCACATCGGTATCGGTCAGCGTACCTGTCGCAGTGCCTGACGTGCCTGAAGTTTGTGTGGCGTTGTCCACACCGCCGGCCTCGGTCACTGCACCGCTCGTGGTTCCGCTGATTACGGCGGCATCGTTGACGCCCGTCATGGTCACCGTAATGACTTGCGTGGTGCCGTCCGCAGTCGTAGCTGTCAGACTATCGGTGTAGCTTTGCCCTCCCACGAACTCGTTATGTGC
>CAIPID010000207.1 GCA_903865015.1 uncultured beta proteobacterium
ACCCGCTTAATGAGTTGCGTGACTCGGTCAACATCTTCGTGACCCATGCCCTGTGTGGGCTCGTCAAGCAACATCATTTCAGGCTCCATCGCGAGCGTGGTGGCGATTTCGAGCGCACGTTTGCGACCATAGGGCAGGCTGCCGGTAATTTCATTTGCAAACGCGCCGAGGTCGACCTGCTCAAGTAGCTCTTGGGCGCGATCGTTCAGCTTATTCAGTACGTTTTCGCTTTGCCAGAAATGAAATGATTGTCCCGTCTGGCGCTGCAGGCCGATACGGACGTTTTCAAGTACGGAAAGATGCGGAAATACCGCTGAAATCTGGAATGAGCGGATGATGCCACGTCGGGCAATTTGTGCAGGCTTGTCACCTGTGATGTCCACGCCATTGAACGAAATCTTGCCACGCGTAGGCGACAAAAATTTAGTCAGTAAGTTGAAACAGGTCGTTTTGCCTGCTCCATTCGGACCGATGAGGGCGTGAATATGACCACGCTCAACGCGCAGTGACACGTTATTGACAGCTACAAAGCCACGAAATTCTTTCGTCAGGCCTTCTGTCTCAAGAATGATGTCTTTCATTCGGAATCTTATTCGAGGATTTAAATGATATTTAATGCGAGTAAGGATTATTACGCACCTGCAACATAAATCTCAATGGGGGTTTGTCATAGGTAAGACCGGTTATTTTTTGGTTTTTGTTCGGAATTCACATAAATCGGATATGCCGCATTGCGTGCATTTGGGTGTGCGGGCAACGCAAATGTAGCGTCCATGCAAAATCAGCCAGTGATGCGCATCGAGCTTGAATTCGTCAGGGATGAACTTCTCGAGTCCCTTTTCTACGGCAACGACATCTTTACCTGGTGCGATTTTGGTGCGATTCGAGACCCTGAAGATGTGTGTATCCACTGCGATCGTGGGTTGCCCAAAGGCGGTGTTGAGCACGACGTTGGCGGTTTTGCGTCCAACCCCCGGTAAGGCTTCCAGCGATTCGCGATCCTGGGGAATAACCCCTCCGTGCTGCTCAAGCAGGATTTTGCAGGTCGCAATGGCATTTTTAGCTTTGGTTTTGTAGAGACCGATTGTTTTGATGAATTCCGCCAGCTTGGTCTCCCCCAGCGCAAACATTTTTTGCGGCGTGCCATATGTAGGGAAAAATTTGGCCGTGGCAATATTGACTGCTTTGTCTGTGGCCTGAGCCGAAAGCAGGACTGCGATTAATAACTGAAAGTCACTGCCATATTCCAACTCAGTCGTCGGCTTCGGATTAGCCGTTCGAAAACGGGTAAATATTTCACGGCGCTTTTGCGGATTCATTTAATGACTCAGTCGTCTTGCACGGGCGCGAGCAAGCGCTTGTGCGATGGCTAATTGTTTATCTGTTTGCTCTTTTGCAGCAGAGTCTGCTGATTGCTGGATTGGGGCTGCATCGGCAGATTTGACGGCTTCGCTTTCGACGATCGCTTCGGAGCGTATATTTGTCGCCGTCATTTCCGCAACCCTAGACTGACGGTTCGCGTAACGTACGCGCGCTTGCGCCGCATCCTTAGATGTCCAAGACCTTACAGGTGCTACCGGCACCATTTCAATACAGTCTACCGGGCAGGGTGAAACACAGAGGTCGCAACCCGTGCAATCCGAACTCAAAACGGTGTGCATGAATTTATTTGCTCCAACGATCGCGTCAACCGGACAGGCTTGAATACAAAGGGTACAGCCGATGCAAAACTGTTCATCAATGACTGCAACCTGCAAAGGCACGTGTTCCCCACATGAGGTGTCTAGCGGGAGTGTGGGGACATCTAATAACACCGCTAACTGAGCAATCCCCTCATTACCGCCAGGAGGGCAGCGATTGATCGGTGCGCCCTCAAAAGCAATGGCCTTCGCGTATGGCAGGCAGCCTTGATAGCCGCACTTTGTGCATTGTGTTTGAGGCAAGAGGTTATTAATACGTTCAGCAAGCATCTTGGTGGTTAAATCATTTCATGACAGGACAATAACAAACGGGGGCATAGTGCCCCCGTTGTTTAAGTTTAGCGTTAAATGACTTAAGCTTTTCGGATGAACTCAGCGATTTGTGGGCAGATCGTGGTGCGCCAGCGGCGACCCGAAAAAATCCCATAATGACCGCATTCAGGTGCTGTGTAATGCTGCTTGCGTGTGGCTGGGATGCCGGAGCAGAGATCCTGTGCCGCGCGAGTCTGGCCTTCACCAGAAATATCGTCCAGCTCGCCCTCAATGGTGAACAAGGCAACGTTCTTGATGTCAGCAGGTTTGACTAACTGACCATCCACAACCCAGGTCCCGTTAGGCAAATCAAAGTCTTGGAACACCATCTTGATCGTATCAAGATAGAAGTCTGCTGACATGTCGAGCACGGCGTTGTATTCGTCATAAAAACGACGGTGGGCTTGTGCATCATCATCATCACCACGCATCAGATCCAGATAGAAATCGTAATGCGCTTTGAGGTGACGGTCTGGATTCATTGAAATGAATCCAGCATGTTGCAAAAAGCCAGGGTAGACGCGACGTCCCGCACCCGGATACTGGGACGGTACAGTGTGAATGAGTTTTTCTTCAAACCAGTTAAAGGGCTTGTTTGTCGCCAGACGATTGACCTGTGTGGGTGAGCAGCGCGGATCGATCGGACCGCCCATCATGGTCATGCTACGCGGCATACAGGGATCTTTTGCGCTAGCCATTAATGAAATCGCAGCGAGTACCGGCACGGTTGGCTGGCATACTGACATGACGTGCAGGTCGGGCGCCAGATGTCGAACAAACTGTTGCACATAGCGCACGTAATCGTTTAAGCCGAAGGGGCCGGCGGACAGAGGAACCATGCGCGCGTCAGTCCAGTCGGTGATGTAGACCTCGTGGTTGGGTAGCAGGGCGCGCACAGTGTCACGCAGTAGTGTTGCGTGGTGGCCCGACATTGGTGCGACTAGCAGTAGTTTTGGGTCAGCTTGACGTGCTTTTTCTGGCATGTCACGTTTGAAATGCACCAGATTACAAAAGGGTAAAGAAAGAGAGATTTCTTCGCTGACCGCGACTGCTTTGCCGTTGATTTCAGTTGTCGGCAGTTGCCAGGCGGGTTTTTCGAATTTTTTGCCTAGTCTGTGCACCAGCTCGTAACCTGCCGCCAGTTGTCTGGCCATCGGGGTGTAGGCAAAGGGGCTTACTGCATGCGTGAATAATTTTGATCCAACATCTGTGAAGGCCGCAAGGGGCGACATCATGGCCCGGTGCATTTCATGCAGTTGATAAAGCATGTAAGCATTCCAATAGTTGTTATGGTGAAATAATTATCACCAGATAATGATTTAGTTTCGAGTCATCAGGCACAAATTTGCACTTCTGATGTGCTGCGACGCACCAAAATGTATCATATTTGCGACGCTATGCACTATAGATTGATACATATTTAGTGCAAACCCCTATATATAGTGGTTTGAAAATATTCAAGGGTGGGGTTTACCAGTAGTTTTCGACGGCCATATTGCCTGCGACACCCCGGCGACCAGGCGCAAAGCCCATACTAGTGAGACGCGATCGCATATCTGTCACCATGGCAGGGTTGCCACATAACATGATGCGCGAGCGCGAGGGGTCGAGGGTGACCCCTACGCGATGCTCAAGCTCTCCATCGTCCAGCAGGGTGGTGATGCGCGAGGGAGCGGTCAGTGATTTAAGTGTGGGTGATAGCTCGGGAGCAGTGTGCTCTTGGGAGGTAATCGGGATGTATAGCAACTGATTTGGCGCATGTTGAGTGCCAATGCGCAGTATTTCGTCTCGGTAGGCGAGTTCATGCGCATATTGCACCCCGTGCACCAGGATGATGCGTTTAAAACGCGACCAGGTCTGTGGATCTTGCAGCATCGAGAG
>CAIPID010000208.1 GCA_903865015.1 uncultured beta proteobacterium
AGTTTGACCTCAAGCCAATCGCTCATTGCTAATCGGCGTCGTAATTCGGCAATCCCCTCAATACCTTTACGTAGCTCTCCAAGCGTTAATACACTCAAGTACAAACTTGTACTAGGACGCTCATTAAACCAGCGCTGTACAAGTTTATTAGGGGCCTTACGCTGCAGCTCTGAGATAACGTTTGTATCTAATAAATAACTCAAAGCTCAACATCCCTTGTGAGGCTGCGGTCGCGTTCAATAATCAGATCATCTGCGCCATAAAGTGGCGAGGTACGCATAAATTGCAAAAAATTTTGACTGGCCCCAGATAACTGATCAAAAGCTTTTCGCGACAAAAGTACCGCCGCTGACCGCCCATGCAAGGTGATGTTTTGGGGTCCCTCTGATTCAGATAGCTTAACTAACTCAGAAAAGTGAGCTTTTGCGTCTTGTAATTGCCAGGTGCGCATAGGATAATTCCCCTTAATTCTGACTAGACTAGTCAGAATTATAAAGCAAAATTATTAAATCAAAAAGAAAAATGCGGCGACTATTGTTGGTACAAGCGCAGATAAAAATAGCGGCCCAGGTGAAATCGTTGCGTCTTTAAAGCTACCTTTAAGGATCGAAAAACCAGCAGGATTCGGGGCATTAGCGATCACGGTTAAACCTCCACCAGTCACCGCACCAGCAACTAGCATGTAGCGCCAGGTCTCTGAAGTACCGTCAACGAGTGAACCAAGGAATGTAAGCGCAGCGTTGTCCGTCAACGCAGTCAATCCTAAGGCACCCCAGAACAGCACGATTGGCGACAAGCTGCCGAGCAAATCCTGCAACCACCATTTTTGTAAGGCGCCAAGTAACACCAACCCTGCAAGAAAGAAACCGACCATCAGGCCTTCTTTGATCATGAGCTTTGACTGGTAGCGTGCGTAGGCCTCGCAAAAGCCAATGAACAACAGAAGCAGACCAAGAAAGATCGCGGGATGATGGGCTGAGAGCACAACACCAATTAGAAACATTAAATGAATCGCGATCACTAGGGCAGGTACACGCACAACGTGCTCAGGTTTGCCTGCACCCGTCACGCCCCGATGCGTATCAACCGCTCCGCTCGCTAAGGCCTGACGAAACACAAAGGTCACAAGCAAGGCATTGATCAAGACAGCGGCCACGGCACGCCAGCCAAAATGTGTCGCCATAAAAGCCGTGTCCCAGCCAAAAGCCTGCGCAACCATCAACACAGGTGGCGCAGCATACGCACTCAATACACCACCGATGGAGACATTGACGAACAACACACCCAGTGCAATATATTTAAATTTTTGATGGCCCATGCGGTTGAAATAGCCATCACGCAAAAGCAGCGCAGCAAGCGTCATCGCTGCCGGCTCGGTAATCAGCGAGCCTGACAGAGGAACCAGGGTCAGCACAACAAAAAACGTCGCGATCTGACGGTGCACAGGTAACACGCGCGCAACCATTCGCACCAGCATGCTGACCAGCTCAATGATCGGACGGCTCGCTGCGACCACCATGATGGCAAAAACAAATAGCGGCTCAGTAAAATTGCGCGCCTCGACATACGTCACCATATCAGGCAGACCTATCGCGAGCGCCATGATGCTCAGCAATACAAATGCCCAGACGCCAAAGACCGCCTCAACCTCGGACAGAAAATGCCACAACCCTGCATGCGGTCCATTTTGGTGAGCAAGACGTGCAAAAATTGGAACTGAAAAAGTGTGCAGGATCGCAACAGCAAATAAAACTGTCGCAGTGACTTGAATGTAAAAGGGAACTGTCATTAACAAACCTTTGGACTTGTAGCTCAGTAAAAGCATCGATAAACTGAGTTTCACTATACCGTAGGCTACTCAAATATCCCACTGATTTAGACCAATTTAATTTGTGAGATTTGACAGAGTTTTGTTTCTGAATGATGCTGTGGGGGGTTAATGTCTGAAGCGCATCAATCTGCGTCTTTCCACTGCGGTTATCTATTGCCTTTTTCCGCACATCACAATATTCATTCCTCACATCATCATGCGAACACTGACCGTCCAACCGCTCACACCTGAAAATTTCGCACCGTACGGCGATGTACTAGGGGGCTCGATCACAAGCGGTGTATTTATTAACGCAGGCACAAGTGAACGCATCCCGCTAGGCATGCCTGATTTGACGCAAGGCGCGGGTCAGGCTGCATTCAATCTCTATCGCGCAAAAGCAAATCCCTTGCCGTTTACCGCCATTGAACTTGAACGGCATTGTTTTGGCAGCCAGTCATTTATTCCAGTTAAAGGGGTAAGTTTTGTCGTGATTGTGGCGTTGGGAGATCAGTCAGTCGCAAGTGTCGGACCTCGGGGTGAAAGCATTGCAGGTGCGCTGCCGCTAGAGGACAGCATCGCTGCGTTCTGGGTGGATGGTAGTTGTGGTGTGACGTTCAAGCCATGCACATGGCATCACCCATTGCTTGCGCAACAAGATGGTGACTTTATTGTGCTCGAGCGCAAAGGTCCAGAGATTGATTGCGAAATCAAATCTTTGCTGGAACCTGTGCGAGTCGTATTAGCGTAATCGTTGCTGCGTAATCGTTGCTGCGTAATCGTTGCTGCGTAATCGTGGCTGCGTTATCGTTGCGACTGAATCGTTGCGACCCGGTTGTTAGGGCCTGACTGTTACGACCGAGTACGTTACGCTGCAGCAAGCATCATCTGCGCGGCTTTCTCAGCAATCATCAGTGTCGGCGAATTAGTATTGCCTGAGGTGATGCTCGGCATCACTGATGCATCGGCTACGCGTAATCCCTGAATGCCATGCACGCGCAATTGCGCGTCCACAACCGCCATTGCATCGTGACCCATTTTGCAGGTGCCGACGGGATGAAAAATCGTGGTGCCGATATTACCTGCAGCAGCCGCTAAATCCGCATCCGTATCACCAACGATACCTGGTTTGATTTCAACAGGTTTGAATCTGGCGAGGGCGGACTGACCGACAATACGACGCGTCAGACGAATACTGTCGGCCGCAACTTTGCGATCATCTTCTGTAGACAAGTAATTACAAAGAATTTCTGGTGCTTGCGCCGTATCCGCGGAAACAATATTCACATGACCGCGTGAGCTTGGACGCACGTTACAGATCGAAGCGGTAAACGCAGGGAAGCTATGCAACGGCTCGCCGAATTTTTCTAGTGACAGCGGCTGCACATGATACTCAACGTTCGCGCGTGTTTGCTCAGGTCCTGACTTTGCAAAGACGCCTAGTTGCGAAGGCGCCATACTCATCGGACCACTTCGGGTCAACGCATATTGCAAGCCAATCATGGCTTTACCCCAGAGCGAATTCGCCATGGTGTTCAGCGTGCGCGTGCCTTCGACACGATAAATCATGCGTAACTGCAAATGGTCTTGCAGGTTTTGACCAACGCCCGGCAGCTCGTGTATCAATGGAATACCCAGAGGCGTCAATAAGCTCGCGGCTCCGATTCCAGAGGCTTGCAAAATCTGTGCCGTTCCGATGGAGCCCGCCGCCATGGCGACCTCTTTATCAGCACGGGCAATATGTTTTTGACCATCTTTGATGAACTCGACGCCGGTGACACGACGACCGACAAACTCAAGTTTTGTTGTACGTGCACCGGTCAGGATGGTGAGGTTGCGACGATGTTTGATCGGCCGCAAAAATGCTTTGGACGTATTCCAGCGCCAGCCTGAGCGCTGGTTCACTTCAAAATAATCGCTGCCTTCGTTGTCGCCCTTATTAAAATCCTGCACGCGGGGGATGCCCGCCTGCTCGGCCGCATCACGAAATGAATCCAGGATCTCCCAGGACAATCGTGCACGCTCGACACGCCATTCACCACCGGAGCCATGAAAATCACTCGCACCTAAATGATGGTCTTCCATACCTTTAAAGATTGGCAGCACATCATTCCAGCCCCAGCCGGCATTACCCTCGGCGGCCCAGCTATCGTAATCAGCACTCTGGCCGCGCATGTAAATCATGCCGTTGATCGAGGAGCAACCACCGAGCACACGACCACGCGGATAACCCAGCTCGCGACCATTCAGACCCGGATCGGCTTTAGTGCGATAGCACCAGTCCGTGCGCGGATTGCCAATGCAATACAAGTAGCCAACCGGAATATGAATCCAATGATAGTTATCTGCGCCACCGGCTTCGAGCAGTAATACACGATGCTTTGGATTGGCAGACAATCTATTGGCTAATAAACAACCAGCGGTGCCCGCGCCGACAACGATGTAATCGTATTCAGAAGTAGGGGTTGCAGCGTTAACAGCAGAGGTCATGATTTTGTGTATTCCGGTATCGGTGCAGAGACCTTGAGGGTCTGCAGAAATAAATTGCAAAGCGCTTGCATGCCGCGCTGATCTTCTTCGTCAAAACGTCCTGCTACGGGACTATCTACATCCCATACGCCTAATAACTGTCCGGTATGAATGAGTGGAACAACGATCTCTGCACGTGATGCCGCATCACACGCGATATGACCAGGGAATGCATGCACATCCGGCACAAGTTGCGTCTGCCGAGACGTTGCTGCAGCGCCGCATACGCCGCGATTGAGCGCGATCCTCAGGCAGGCAGGCTTACCCTGAAAGGGTCCCAGCACAAGTTCCTCGCCATCATAAAAATAAAACCCTGCCCAGTTCAGCTCAGGCAAGCTTGCCATCACGAGTGCGGACAT
This sequence comes from uncultured beta proteobacterium, assembly GCA_903865015.1. Classification (GTDB taxonomy): domain Bacteria; phylum Pseudomonadota; class Gammaproteobacteria; order Burkholderiales; family Burkholderiaceae_B; genus Zwartia. The sequence continues at coordinate 4,699 of CAIPID010000208.1, forward strand.
GTTTGCCGCATTGGCAATGTGATTGGATTCACCCGACATCAATGCCTGCGCCTGCTCAAGCAAAGAGGCATATTGAGCGGATTTGGGCAGGTCGGCCAGAGAGCTGGAACTGAACATGTTTTAGGAAATAAGAAAGGTTGCAGCGGAGATCTCATCAGACACGTAAATCTCGCCTGCGAATAGTTATTTTCCCGTATTCTATTCCCAAGGAGACACAAATGCAGAACAAAAATAAATCTGTCATGAATCGCAGGCAATGGATGCAATCGAGCCTGGCATTGACGGCGGGCGGGATTACTGCTGGCGGGCTGACTACGGCTGGACTAACTGCCGCGGGCCTGAGCGCAGGACTCGCTCCGGGACACGTCGCAGCACAGACTAACAATGGCGTAGCACAGAGCCCAGCAGAATCAAAAAATGCTGCAGGTGCGTCATCGGGTAGCGCGTCAAGCACAGCCTCATACGGTGCTGCAAACCTTGGTTTAGGCGTGACCAAGCAACTCGGTGAATTCCTATCTGGCATTCAGTACAAAGACCTCTCACCCGCAGCAATCCATGAGGCAAAACGCGCCGTACTGGACTGGCTGGGTTGTGCGCTCGCAGGCTCACAACACCCGACACCGCAAATATTGATCTCGACATTCAAGGAACTCGGATCATTTTCTGCAGCGACGGTGTTTGGACAGCGCGGCTTAAAACTCAGTTTGCTTGATGCTTCTGTCGCAAACGGGCAAATGGGTCATGTGCTGGATTTTGATGACACGCATTTGGGTGGTGTGATTTTGCACACCTCAACGGCAACATTGCCTGCACTACTCGCTCTCGGCGAAAAACGTCAGTCTACTGGTAAGGATTTAATCGTTTCCTTGGTCGCAGCTTTTGAAGCAGGCATCCGCACAGGTCAAGCCATGCCGCGTCATCATCATGGCGGCTGGCATTTAACCGGCACGCTTGGCACCGTAGCGGCCACTGCAGGCTCGGCGCGACTGCTTGGACTCGACGCAAAGAAAACCATTTACGCACTCGGCATTGGCTGCACGCAAGCCGCGGGCATGCAACAGAATCGCGGTAGTGATTGCAAGTCACTGCACGCAGGAAAGTCTGCTTATCACGGCGTACTCGCAGCCTCACTAGCAGCAAACGGCTTTAATAGCTCGCAAGAAATTCTAGATGGCAATCTCGGTTTTGTGAGGATTTATAGCAGTACTCAAAACCTGTCTGCACTCACACAAGATCTCGGTAAATCGTGGCTCATCACTGGCAATGGCTACAAACCCTATGCCTGTGGGGTGGTCCTGCATCCGTTGATTGATGC
>CAIPID010000209.1 GCA_903865015.1 uncultured beta proteobacterium
ATCTGCTACAGTCAGGTCAAAAGGCTCAAGCGCTATTGATTATTCCGAATCTTTTCAGAGTTTTTACTATCCTGGTGATGGCAACCAGCGTTGGGGTTGCCATCGGAGTAAGAGAGTCTATTTCATTTACGATGATGACGATCGAAGATATGCCCGATAGACTAGATCGCATCTGGACAATTCTGATTGTGATTTTATTTTATGTAATCTTTTTTAGTTTTATAAAATTCTTAATCAGTCGAATTGCACGGATGATTCAATCAAGATTTATACAGAAAAATATTTAAAAATATCAATACTGGCTAGTGTTATTGAAGTCCGGTATTCATTTTTATTTCTTCCACGAGGTCTTTAAGTGGCAGAACTAATTTTTTTACAATATCCGTGAGGTTTTCATTTGTGGTCATGCTCGTGTTTAACGCATAGGTTGTGCCGTTAATGTATAGCGGCGCGGCGACCGCTACAACTCCGGGCTGCCAGGATGCGGCACAGTATCCAAGCGTTTGTACATCGTTAATAGCACTTTCAATTTCATTTAAAAGAGACGCTTGCCATTGCACTGCCCGGCGTTTACTGAAGATCGAATAAAGCGGTTTGCGTTCTTTGATTGAAAGAGTTGACAGATACGCGCGCCCCAGTGATGTCAACTCCATTGGTACGCGCTGACCAGAAACTACGTTTCTAAAAGCAACTCTGCGTTTATATCTGATGGATTCCAGATAGACCATCTCATCGCGATCCGCTGCAGCGAGCCCCACATTAATCCCCTGACTTTCTGCCAGAACACGCATTTTAGGTGCGACCAGTTGGAGGATCTGAGATCCGGTGCGCATTGAGTGCGCAAAACTGAGTGTGGCGGGGGCTAGACGATATGCTCGTTGCTCAGTGTCTATTTCTAACATGCCTGCGCAAACAAGTGTTTGTGTCAGTCGACTGACCGTAGATTTAGCAAGACCCGTACGCTCAGCGATTTCGCTGTTTCCCAGCGTATAGGATCCGGCTCTGAACGCCCGCAATATTTCGATACCTCTAAGCAGAGATCGGTTATTGGTGCTTGAGTCTGACTTGCTGTCAGTGGGTGTCTGGAGTCGTTCATTCATTTATATATCTACCTCAGTGCGATGACTTGAATTCCACTGGGTGGAATTAGAGGCTAACTTTAATTTCAATTCTAGCCTAAGCTTTTAACCTGCTTGTCAGATCATTCAAATGATTACAACGAGTCTGAATTCATTTCGCTTATGGGGTGTGCATGCCGCTTACTAAAATCCTGTCGTTTTGCCTTGCAACATTAGTCGTTTGTTGTGGTGTTAATGTGCAGCGGTCGCTAGCCGCGTATCCTGACAAAGCCATCCGCTTGATTGTGCCATTTGCGCCCGGCGGTGGCACGGATCAAATATCACGTGCACTGGGCGCGGGCATGGCTAAGGTACTAGGCCAGCCTGTCGTCATTGAAAACAAACCAGGTGCCGGGACAGTGATAGGTATGGATGCAGTCGCCAGGAGTGCGTCTGATGGCTATACGCTGGTGATGGCAACCTTTGCG
>CAIPID010000210.1 GCA_903865015.1 uncultured beta proteobacterium
ACCACTCTGCACCTCAATCAGAACCAGATCAATCTTGCCCGGATTTTCCAAGCGATGTTTGTGACCGGCGGGGATAAAGGTTGATTCATTAGTCGCGATCAACAAATCATGCTCGCCATTCACTACCTTGGCCATACCATCTACAACAATCCAATGCTCACTGCGATGGTGGTGCATCTGCAGAGATAATGACGCACCGGGCTTGACCACGATGCGTTTCATTTTGAAATTAGGACCTTCCTCAAGCACGGTATAAGTGCCCCAAGGACGATGAACAGTACGATGCAGTCTGTAGGCCTCGTGACCGATTTTTTTCAGCTGACCCACAATCTGTTTGACGTCCTGCGAGCGGGTCTTGTCTGCGATCAACAATGCATCTGGTGTGTCAATAACAATCAGGTTTTCTACGCCAACGGCTGCGATTATGCGGTCATCTGCTTGTATAAAACAGTTTTTCACATCATGCAGGAATGCCTCGCCTTCGATACTGTTTCCTTCAGCGTCTGGTGGAATCAAATCACCCAGCGCATTCCATGAGCCGATGTCGCTCCAGCCGATAGAGCAAGACACCACTGCTGCATGCTTAGTTTTTTCCATCAAGGCGTAGTCAATGGAAATACTTTCAGCCAAGGCAAAGGTTTTTTGATCGAGCTCGATTTGGTATTGACCATCACCCTCGACCTTGCGCGAGACATCCAGACTGTTTGATACGGCCTCCAGTACCTCTGGAGCATATTGCTTGAGCTCTGCCATCGCGGTCTCGGCCGTCATACAGAACATGCCCGAATTCCAGAGATATTTACCACTATCGACATAGGACTGAGCGGTTTTGAGATCTGGTTTCTCTACAAAACGTTTTACGTTATGACCATCCGCCTCAATGTAACCATAGCCAGTCTCGGGCGCCTCGGGATTAATACCGAAAGTTGTGACTTTGCCTGACTCTGCCAACTCAACAGCGGTCTGCACTGCTTGAGTGAAAGCTGGCACATCGGCAATCAGGTGATCTGCTGTCAAAAACAACATGATGGCTTTTGGGCCGTATTTTTTGTAGATCGTTAGCGCTGCGGCAGCAATTGCTGGGGCGGTATTGCGTCCCTCAGGCTCGAGAATAAAGCCGAGCGGCATAGGGATAGCGCCTGTTTCACGGTATTCGTCGGCCGTTTTAAAGAACAAATCACGGTTAGTGACTGTCAGCACCTCGACCGCACCAGGCAGGCCTTTTGCGCGCAAAAATGACTTTTGCAGCAAGCTTTGACCATCCGCCAGACGGATAAAAGGTTTAGGGTGCAGTTCGCGTGACACGGGCCACAAGCGGGTACCGGCACCACCAGAGAGAATCACGGGGATTAATTGCATGATTAACCGTTATAAGAATTTGAAGTTTGCTTACTGTACTTTTCCAGGCATTTCGTTGTCATATTGACAACAGAATAGGCCGTACTTGGGTGCAACTAGCTAGCGGTCATTACCAGAGCAATTACCGCATAATCCAGCATCATAACAAGGCAAACCGCTATATATAGAGGGCCAACCTAAAATGACCGGTAATTTCAGGTGATTTTGCGAGTATTTATACTCGCCAGACAAGTATAATAGGGGTTTTACTTAGCTTGGCGGGACTTGGCGTGGCAAATTCTAAAGTTGCGGTCGTAACAGGTATTACAGGACAAGATGGGGCCTATCTGGCAGAGTTGTTACTCTCGAAAGGCTACGCCGTCTATGGCACTTACCGCCGCACAAGCTCGGTCAACTTCTGGCGTATCGAAGAGTTGGGTATCCAGGCC
>CAIPID010000211.1 GCA_903865015.1 uncultured beta proteobacterium
ACAGCAACTTTTGCATGCAGAAAACTAGGGATGTACTCATAGATCTCGATCCCTTGTTTGAGGAACTGATCGTAGATCCAGCGTGTGGCGTGATACTGCAACTGGTATTCGATTTTGCCTTGTAGCAGCAGGCGTACACGGACACCACGGTTGGCTGCGGCAATCAGGGCCTTGCGTAATTTATGGCCTGGCAGGAAATACGCATTTGCAATCACGATGTCGTGTTTGGCCGCATCGATCGAGGCGAGATAAGCAGACTCGATGGACTTTCTGAATCTTAAGTTATCGCGCAGTACGAGTGCGGCAGTGATGTTGCCTGCGGGCGCGACGTGACTAGAGCGATGAACCGGATGGCGCAAGTGCAGATGACGCAGGTATCGGAGCTTGTGGAGTGGATGCGAGTCAGGCTGATGGTGTTCTCTTTGCGTATGGACGAGTCGCAACCAAAGGATATCAAGTGCATGGATCGCATCTTGAACGACAGTCCCTGTCACCTGTACCGCGAAATCAAAGCGTGGATCGCTATGGCGAATAGTCGGATCATTTTCTGAATAGTCGTCTTCAAAATTGATCCCGCCCAAAAATGCAGTCTTGCCATCGACGATCACTATTTTGCGATGCAAGCGTCGCAGACGTAGTGTGTCAAAACCATTGAGCCCAAACGACTTTGGCTCTGGCCGATAGATCCTGCAGAGCGCGCCCGCAGCCATCAATTGCGCCTGTATCTCCTGATCCTGCTCGGCACAGCCAAATCCATCGAGCACCACACGGACTTTAATACCACGCAGGGCCGCTTGTTTGAGGTGATGCAGGATTTTTGTACCCGCCTCATCGAGGCGAAAGATATAGGTCTCGAGATGAATGCTGGTGGTTGCCCGATCAAAAGCCTCGCAGAGCGCAGGAAATAACTGCACACCGTTTTCGAGCAAAGTGATGGCGTTACCGGATTTCCAGCGCAGCGTTGTGCTGTGTGGCGACATCATGCGGGACAATTCTTAGGCAACATACATTTCTCGACTCAATCTGCACCATTGCAGTTCGATCAGTCTGAAGTAAGCAGCCACCCGACTCAACGGTTTGACTGGTCATGCCGTACAAAAACCACACCCACTAAATTGCAACTGAATCTTTCTAGTGTATTGACTAGGAATGACCTGTTGCTTTCAAATTTAAACATGTAATACTGAATAAGCGTAACGAGAATGCTTGTAAAAGCCAACGGCTACCCAAAGGTAGCCGTTGCATGCGAGGTTCTCTATCGATTTGGTCGAATTCTCACTCCAGGTGAGACCCAATTCCTTGGGCGGCACTGATTTTTACACTCGCTCTGATCAGATCTTAAGTTCAGTGAATTTAGCGAATTAAATAATAAAACGCAAATTATTCGTTTTATGCAAACTGGAATCGAAACGTACTATTATTTTTAAAAGCATATGCGGACTGGTTAATGTAGCTGGATCTTTTACAAAATAATCTACTACCGCCTACCGCCCACCAACCCAGTCGCCAGTGCCGTCCCAAACAAAATCACCATCCCACCCAACAATACACGCAAGGTCACAGCTTCATTCAGGCACAACCAGCCCCAGAACACTCCAAACACCGGCACCAGGAAAGTCACTGTCATCGCCTTGGACGGTCCGATATTGAGCAGCAACTTGTAGTAAAGCGTATAGGCAATCGAGGTGCAGAGCACTGTTAAAGCGAGCACCGCTCCCCATGCTCCTACGCTCACCTGATTCTCAGGCCAAAACCAGATACTGAAAGGCAGCAATAACAGCCCCGAAGCAATCAGCGACCCTGTAGAGGTCGCGACGGGATCTGCGCCTTTGAGATACTTTTTAGTGAAACTCGCCGCCACGCCATAAAAAATCGGTGCAGCGACTCCAGCAGCCACCGCCAGTGCTGAGCCCGAGGCGCCAAACGTCAACTTATCCCAGACCAGCACCACGATCCCTGCAAAACCGACAAACAATCCCAGCATCCTCATGGGTGGCAGAACGTCTTTGAGCCAGACCCAGGCGATGGCGGCACCCCAGAGTGGCGTCACCGCATTGATGATCGACATCGTGCCGGATGGGATGGACTGCGTCGCATAGGCAAACAGTACAAAGGGCAGGGCAGAATTAAAGATCCCGACGATCGCGATCGGGCGCCAGCGTTCGATCAGCAACGGCAGTTTTTTCTGAATAATCAGCAAGGGCAGCAACAACAGGCCCGCACAGAGTGTGCGCAGCCCCATCATGGGTAGCGGTCCGAGCTCACCGACAGCCAGACGCATAAACAGGAAAGACCCGCCCCAGACCGCGGCGAGGATAAGTAACGTGTAGAGGTCGTTGCGACGCATGAGACAAGTGCTACGGAAAGAGTGCTGCTAAAGGATGCTCATAACTACTGCGATACTGCTGCGATAAAAGCCACTCACTATAACGCCTGCGCGGTCTCTCCTCAGCCCCGCACTAAACCTCTACAATCAGGCATCTTTCAGTTTTAGTGATTTCAGTCTAAACACATGAGCCTCAGCACATGAACACGCGCCCCTTGAATATCCTCCTGACGGGTGGATCAGGTTATATCGGCAGCCACACCGCAGTGGTGCTGCAAGAGGCCGGGCATCGCGTATTCATTTATGACAATTTCTGTAATAGTGATCCAGCTGTTTCACAGACCTTGCAAAAAATCACCGGCCAGCCTTTTAAAACCATTCAAGGCGATATCCGAGATACGGCGCTATTGCAGCAGACTTTAGAAACACAGCATATCGATGCGGTGATTCATTTCGCCGGCCTCAAAGCAGTCGGCGAGTCGGCAACGATCCCGGTTGATTACTACTCGAATAATGTTCAAGGCACGATCAGCTTGCTGCAAGCCATGCAGGCAGCGAGCAATCAACCCAAAACACTCGTATTCAGCTCGAGCGCGACGGTCTACGGCGATCCGCAATACCTGCCGATCGATGAATCGCATCCGACCAGAGCGACCAACCCCTATGGCCGTACCAAACTACATATCGAGGAGATCCTCGGTGATCTGGCGCGCGCAGACAATACCTGGCGCATTGCGTGTTTAAGGTATTTCAATCCTGTAGGCGCACATGAATCAGGTTTGATCGGTGAGAATCCAAACGGCATTCCCAACAACCTGATGCCTTTTGTCGCACAAGTCGCGGTAGGCAAGCTCAAGCAGCTCAATGTGTTTGGCGATGATTACGACACCCCCGATGGGACAGGCGTGCGTGACTACATTCACGTGATGGATCTTGCAGAGGGGCATTTAGCTGCATTGAATTATCTGGGTCGTTCAGTCGTCGCGGATAGCGCGACCAACATCCATACCTTTAACCTTGGCACGGGTCGGGGCTATAGCGTGCTGGAAATGGTCAAGGCGTTTGAATCTGCGAGTGGCCGCTCTGTGCCCTTTCATATTGCTCCCAGACGCGCCGGAGATATCGCGAGCTGTTATGCGAGTACTGCACTCGCTGCCGAGCAATTAGGCTGGACTGCGAAACGTGAGTTGCAAGCGATGTGTGACAGTAGCTGGCATTTCCAGCAGAATGTTTCTACAAGTACAGGTAAGTAACCGTGTCACAGATCCCTTGCTTCGTTGTGAATCTTGCAACCGCCACCAAGCGGCGTGCGGCGATGCAGGCCATGCTCACTGAGCGTGGCATTACCCCAACATGGTTTGATGCCGTCGATGGCCGCATCATGCACGAGGCAGAGCTCGCTCAACATTTCAACGCGGCACGTGCAGCGATTGAATATGGTCCTATGGCACGCGCAGAGGTTGGCGCATCGCTTTCCCATCTGGGTATTTATCGACAGATGGTTGAGCAAAACATTCCCTGCGCCGTGATCCTCGAGGACGATGTCATTCTCGATAGAGATTTCAGCGAGATGCTGCAGACCGAGAGTCAACACTCACTCGCTTCAATATTTCCAGCAGCAGAGCCTGTGATGGTGCAATTGACTCATGTCGAGCGAGGCTATCGTGCTGGCGCGATCGAATTTGGTAGCAGACAAATTGTGCGCCCGCATAGTGGGGTGTGGTTAAGTGCAGCGTATTTCATTACGCAAGCCGCAGCAAAAAAAATGCTTGAGGCACTGTATCCAGTCTGGATGGTGGCCGATCACTGGAGTTTGTTTGAGCGCAAGGGTTTATTGACATTGCGCACCATGACACCGAACGTCGCCTGGGAATCTGCCGATAGCCAAGCCTCAGATATTGAGGCTACACGCAGCCGTCGATGCAAATCGCGTAAGTCCATTGCCGAGCGGTTAAAGCGTATGGTGGATGCCGTAGTGGTGAGACCGTTTATGGTTAGGGATTTGCCGCGCCATACTGGTTAGCTTAATCTTACTTTTCCACGTTCTTCATTTTGATCTGTGTGCACAGCCAGCCCACCACCACGCACAGCAGCACACAAATAATCAGGCCAATCTTTAAACCCATAGCGATCGATATTCTCGCGATCACGATCCCCACGACAGCCGTACCCAATGCACTGCCTAACGCGCGCATGGTCTGCACCAGCGCCGAGGCCGCACCCACATCGCGCAGCTCAGCCAGCATCTGCATAAACAAGGTGAAATTCGGCAACAGAAAACCAAGTCCGAGTCCCGCGATCGTGAGTACTGATAAAACCCACCAAGTCGGACTGCTTGCTACAAACGTCAGGATGAACAGTGTCCCGACACCCAGAAAAATACTGCCCAAGATCATTAAACGTTCAGGATTGCTCTGACGCGGCATCAGGCGTGCATTGAGAATGCTCCCCACTGGCATCGCAGCCACGAGCGGTGTCATCAATAATCCAGCGTGACTCGGCAGATAGCCAAACACATCCTGCAACAACAGCGGGATATAAAAAATCAGCACATACATGATGGCGCCAGTCAGCAACCCCGCCAGATTCAGCAGGCGCGACTCACGGGTTTTAAGAATCCGCAGCGGGAAAATCGGCATATCCACACGTCGCTCGACCGGTATCAACACGGCGCCAGCTCCGAGGCCCAGGACGATCAGACCCAACGCCCACCAACGATGCGCATCCGCGCCCTCAGCGATCAGCATCTCCAGTCCAGCCAGAGGACAACCGACTGCGAGTGTCAATAAGAGCGACCCCAGCCAATCGATCCGCTTACCCGCGCCCAGATCGGGGCGAATACGGGGAAAATATTTCCAGGTCAGTACAAAAGCCAGTACGGCAGCGAGAGGCGTAATAAAAAATGCCGCTCGCCAGCCTAATGACTGGGTTACTACACCGCCTAGCATTGGTCCGAGACCACTGGCAAACGCATAAGAGGCCGAGGTAATGATCATCCATTTGACCCGTACCTTGGGATCCGGGAATAAGTCTGCCGGCGCAGTAAAGGTCGTGGCGATCATCATCCCGCCGCCCAGACCCTGTAGCACACGGAAAGCGATGAGTTGCCCCATGGTCTGAGAGAGCCCCGCCAACACCGACCCAATCCCCACGATCGCAAGTGAGGCGAGCATCATGGGTTTACGACCATATAGATCACCCAGACGTCCAAAAATCAGGATCGTGATGGCCGAGGCCAGAAAATAGCCCGTACCCACCCAGGCATAGAGCGACATACCGTTGAGCTCTTGCGCCACGCGTGGCATGGAGGTACTGACAATGGTGGAGTCAAAGGCCGCAACGATGAGTGCGGCGGCAACACCGGACATCGCCCACAGCAAATCCCGCTTCGACAGGGTGGAAGCCGGTACCTCTGGTGCAGGTGCTGCGCGATCAGGTTGCATGATTCGGGTAAACACTAGGAGCTTTAAGAATAGCACTTGCCACTAAGAAGAGTATTGTTTGATACAAAACCCAGACTTAATCTTAAGGATAGGTCTCAGGTAAACAAGTACATAAAAATAAGTAAATAAAAA
>CAIPID010000212.1 GCA_903865015.1 uncultured beta proteobacterium
CCATGGCACAAGCCAACGTTCTGGCTGCGATCAGCGCAGGGATAAACCGCTTTGACGCGTCACTGGGTGGAATTGGCGGATGCCCCTACGCACCCGGAGCGAGCGGTAATGCCTGCACCGAAGACATGGTGCATATGCTGGAGCTTGAGGGGTTTGATACGCACATCAATTTGGCCAAACTGATCAGCGTGGCAGGGCAATTACCCGCGTTGATTGGGCACGACGTGCCCAGTCAATTACTCAAAGCAGGTGCGCGCGATCGCTTGCACCCTGCTCCTGATTACGTCAAAGATATTAAATAATATGGACTTCAAATTCACCCAGTCCTGCAACCTTACCCACTAACTTGTCGCCTTTGACCACAGCACCCACGCCTTCGGGTGTGCCGGTAAAAATCAGATCACCCGGCGCCAGCTCAAACAAGCCTGACAGGTAGGAGATGGTTTCCGGGATATTCCAGATCATTTGCGACAGGTCGCTGGTTTGGCGTGTGGCACCATTGACGTCCAGGCTGATGTTGCCTTGTGACAGGGTTCCCGTCACGGCACGAGGATGAATGGGACCGATCGGGCCGGACTCATCAAAGCCTTTACCAATCTCCCATGGACGACCCTGTTTTTTGCATTCATTTTGCAAATCACGACGTGTCATGTCCAGACCCAGCGCATAACCAAAAATACAGTCATTGGCACGATCAACCGGAATATCTGAACCACCTTTTGACAAGGCCACCACGAGTTCCATCTCAAAATGCAAATTTGCAGTTTTGGAGGGATAACGCATGTTGCCAACCTGACCTGCGGGGACAGACACTAATGCGTCGGCAGGTTTACAGAAGAAGAAAGGATCTTCGCGACCTGTAAATCCCATTTCTTTAGCGTGCTCTGCATAGTTACGGCCAACACAATATACGCGGCGCACCGGGAAAAGCTGAGCGCTGCCAACAATTGGCAAACCTACTTGAGCCGGGGGAGTGAAAACATAGTCAGCCATAATCGAATCCTGATGAGATTATTCAGATAAAAATAGGAACAAGGACATGCCACTGTCTCGCCCATTGAGCGGGGACAGGAAACCGTCTATTTATTTAGTTGAGGATTTAACCTCTTCGGCGGGCGCATTGGCAAGCTCGCCAAACCCGGGAATTGGCGCACTGTCAAAATACTCATCCAACTCGTGAGACGCAGCAGGTTTGAATTCGGCTACCCCTGGCGCAGCGAGCGGTGAAGAGATGTCTTTATTCCAGTCGACTGGAAAGCCGGTTTCGGAAAAATAAGCCAGACCCTCTGCGTGAAAAACACCAGGATCAGACTCCATCTCCGCAGGCGGCAAATACGTGTCCTGAGCCAGCACAGGAATGACCGTGCCCACAGCCGTTGCAAGACGCCACTGCGCAGCAGCCTCATCTTGACGACCTAGTTTGTCGTAAAGGCTACCGAGCAAGGCGTGCACGCGGGCGTCACCTCGTTGTGCCACACTGCGTGAAAGGTAATGCTCAGCCTGCCCCCAGATTTGCCCAGCCAGGCAGAGGTTACCCAGTGTTGTCAGCAGGTCAGGATTGTTAGGGTGACGGTTCAACCACGACTCGGCTTTTTGGAGACGATGCGTAATTTGTGTTGTATCAGCACGCGAATACGCAGCAAGCAGTCGCGGGTCAAGACGCGCGGCAATGGCAAGCTCCAGCACACGCGAGGAGTCGTCAAACTTGCCAGCAGATTCATGCGCCACGGCCCCCGCTAAAGCAACCTCGGGCAGGATACGTTCTTCGGATTTAAGATCTTTCCAGACTTGTGCCCAGGCACCGGATTCCAGCGTTTCGCGCAAGCGTGCCGCAGCAGCACCCTCGATAATCTGACGCGATTCGTTATCGTGTAAAGCGCCACGCCGCTTAAGGGTACGCGCTAAAACGAAAACTTGATCATGGCGATTAAGTTGACGGTACGCGCGAAACAATAAACGCAACGTATGGACATGGCGTGCGCCGGCCTGCTGCAGAGGTAACAGCTCATCTAAAGCTTGTTGCGCTAGACCTTGATCCAGGTATAAATCTGCAGCGGCTGTTGCAACGGCTTCTTTTAGAGGGCTATCAACCAGACCTGCTTTTTCGCGTGCGGTCAATAACAACTGATCGCGACGCGCATACTCACCCAATGCATGCGCAGCGCGCGCAGCCGACAACGCAGCAAGCACTTGTCGATTTGAGTCATGCGAGCGATCAAGCAACTTAGTTAAGTCTTTTTCTGCATGTGAATAGCGTCCCTCGAGCAACTCAGTCCAGCCCTGTTCGAGAAGCTCGTGGTCTCGCTTAACGACACGTCTCTGATTCCAGTTACGGATCCGCTCAGGAATACCGGTAAACCAGGCAAGAAACCTGATCGCGATGTAGAGCGATATAAAACCACACACCAGGGTCAGCACAGCAAACGCAAGCGAGACCTGAATGCGCCAGGTATTCACCAGAATCAGAACATTGCCACTGTTTTCGCGCAGCAAAACCGCCAGAACAACAGCAAGGGTAAAAAGGAGCAGAGTCCAAAACCAGGTACGCATGCTCAGTTTCCGTTTTTGTTTGAGGTCGTTTCGGATAAACGCACGGATTCGAGCGCGGCAATGCTATCGACAATATCTGGCAAGTTCAACGATACCGGCACCGCGGCTAAATCTTTAACCAGACGCGTTGCCGCAATGGTATCCACAGACTTCGGATCAAAGCGTTCCAACAATGAGGACTCGACAGCAGTTAACTCGGTGCGCCAAACAGACGGCTGGTGCATCAGCAACGCCATTTGCGCAGTCAGCAGGCGGGTACGCAAATTTGCACGCAG
>CAIPID010000213.1 GCA_903865015.1 uncultured beta proteobacterium
GCAGATGATTTGATTATTGAACGCGACCGCAGCCTCACAAGGGATGTTGAGCTTTGAGTTATTTATTAGATACAAACGTTATCTCAGAACTGCAACGTAAGGCCCCTAATAAACTTGTACAGCGTTGGTTTAATGAGCGTCCTAGTACAAGTTTGTACTTGAGTGTATTAACGCTTGGAGAGCTGCGTAAAGGTATCGAGGGGATTGCCGAATTACGACGCCGATTAGCAATGAGCGATTGGCTTGAGGTCAAACTCCCAGCATTTTTTAACGGCAGAATCCTTTCTGTTGATCATCAAGTGAGCGATTGTTGGGGACGCTTAGCTGCAAAAGCAGGACGGCCTATTGCGGCAATTGATAGCTTGATAGGCGCTACCGCAGCTCACCATGGGCTGAGTTTAGTGACAAGAAATACAAAAGATTTTGAATGTCTTAATCTTGAAATCATTAATCCCTGGGATGAGGGTTAATTTGTATAAATATGGTTAGTATTTTTTACAATACTTCTTACGCCTACTAATTTTTTACGCATGTTATTCGGAGCATTTTCATGTCAGATCTCGCCTTCTCAACTCTCACCGATCTTGCCAAAGGTCTGGCAAACAAATCATTTAGCTCCGAGGAGCTTACCCGCGAGTACCTGAGCCGTATCAAAACTGCTAATCAGGCCCTCCACGCATACGTGAGCATCAACGAAGACAGCGCAATCGAGCAGGCGCGCGCAGCAGACCTGCGCCGTGCCTCCGGCTACGCACTCAGTGCAGTAGATGGTTTGCCTATTGCCGTCAAAGACCTCTGCGACATCGAAGGACAAATCACCACCGGTGGTTCGCAAGATCTGATCAATCGCCGCAGCACCACGACTTGCACCGCGATTGAGCGACTGCTGCGTGGTGGCATGGTGATGCTGGGCAAGACCCACATGGTTGAATATGCATTCGGAGGTTTTGGTACCAACCCTGTCATGGGTACGCCCTGGAATCCCTGGGACCTTGAGACCCACCGCATCCCTGGAGGCTCGTCGAGCGGTTCAGGTGTGGCAGTCGCAGCAGGCCTGGCCCCTGCTGCGATTGGTTCTGACACCGGCGGTTCGGTACGTATCCCTGCGGCACTCAATGGCATTACAGGTTTAAAGACGACTTGCGGTCTGATCAGTTTGCATGGCGCGTTGCCATTGTCTGGCACGCTTGACTCGATCGGCCCCATGACACGTGACATGCGTGATGCTGCGATCCTGACAGACTTGATGGCAGGCGCTGATCCACTCGATCCCGCATCCTTAAATCGCCCACTGTTTCAATGGCAGGAGCCACAACAAACCGGCAAGCCTTTGCAAGGCATGCGCATCGCCTTGATCCCGCCCGCACAGTATCCAATCAAAATGGGTGCTGATGTGCTGCGCATGCTGGACGATACGCGTCGCGTGCTGGTTGATCTCGGCGCGCAAGTGATCGACAAACCCTTCCCGTTTGATTTCGCAGACATGATGGTGCGCAATGGTGCCATCATCACCGCCGAGACTTATGCGATTCATCGCGCCTATATTGATGACATGAGTCGACCGATTGGTGAATTTGTCCGTAAACGTGTTCAGGGCGGCAGCAAAATTTCAGCGGCTGATTACATCGATGCGATGGCCGCACACCGCCGCGCGATTGCACAGTGGACCGACTGGATGGGTAATGTCGATGCACTGCTCAGCCCATGCATCCCGTTTGGCGCGATCCCACTGACCGAGGTCGATGAGGCCACCACACCGATGGCCTCGTTTACGCGTGCAGGCAATTACCTTGGCGCGTGCGGTGTTTCATTGCCTGCAGGACTGGCAGACAATGGTTTACCAATCGGCATGCAACTGCTTGGCAAACCATTCGATGATGCGACCATGGTCAAGATTGGTATCGCATTCCAGCAAGCTACCAACTTTCACCTGGCGCGCCCAAGCCTTGCAAAGCTCGGTCTGTAAAACGTACCCGCACTTCTTATCCGCTTAAAACTTCCAGTCCGCGCAAATCTGCAGCATCTGTTTCAACACAGGCTGCACATTTGCCGCGGTGTCTGGGAGGTAGTTGTAGGGATGCTGCTCATTCATGTATGCGCTCCAGGTCATTTCTAACTGGATCGCATGGATACCTTGATCGGGCTGGCCGTACTGACGCGTGATCGTGCCACCAGTAAAGCGACCATTCAGTACGGAGGTATGCAAGGTATTCTTTTGCGCACACTCAAAAACTTTTGCCGACAAGGCAGGGTCACAACTCTTGCCACTCGCTGTCCCGAGGTTTAAGTCCGTGAGCTTGCCTTCAAAAAATCTCGGTAGCACCGAGCGGATGGAATGCGCATCCCACATGACAAGCTGACCGTGTAATGCTTTCAGTCTTGCGAGTTCGCCTTGCAGCGCATCGTGATAAGGCTGCCAGTAGAGCGCACGACGTCGATTGATTTCATCTTGCGTGGGTGTTTTGCCCGCAGGGTAAAGTGGCTCGCGATCAAAATTATCGATCGGACAAAGCAGGGTCGTATCTTGTCCCGGGTAGAGATTCGTCTGGTCGATCGGACGATTCAGATCAATCACGTAGCGCGACATGTTGGCTTGCAGGATCGAAGCACCCATTTCTTTGGCAAAGGCGTACAACTCTGGCAGATGCCAATCCGTATCTCTCACGTCCAACGCGACGGGTAACAATTGGTCCTGAATATCAGCAGGGATGTGCGTGCCGCAATGCGGGATGGATATCAGCAGCGGGATCGTGCCTTGATGGAGATTAAAAACGGGTGTGTCAGACATGATGAAACCTGAAAATTCTGAAAATGAGGGTGATTTAGCTAAAAATACGATGATTTATAAGAATTTATACGATTTTCTGAATAAAACAGCACTAAATCCACAGGCAGCCTGGTCAATAAGGGGGAAATACTTAAAAAACCGTTAAAATCTAGGGCTTTCCCTTAATTCCATACTCAAGCATCCTCGAGAGTTATATCGTGCCGATTTACGCCTACAAATGTACAGCCTGTGGTCACGCAGAAGACGTTTTGCAAAAGATGTCCGACAATCGTCTGACGGAGTGTCCTGCGTGCAAAAAATCCACTTACGAAAAACAAGTCACCGCAGCTGGTTTCCAGCTCAAGGGCTCGGGTTGGTATGTCACGGATTTCCGCAATAACGCGGGCGGTACGAGCAAGACCAGCGAGGCTGCAGTAGGTAAGACGGCTGCCGAGGCCGCTGCAGGTAATGGTTCCGGGTCTTCAGAGTCAGCGAGTGGTAATAGCGGCGGCTCAGACTCAGGCGCGAATGGTGGTTCTAACAGCGGCTCAAACAGTGGCTCTAACAGCGGATCCAGCTCGGGTGAGTCTTCATCTTCGAGCGGTTCTTCAGGTTCATCCTCTGCCCCTGCTTCATCGAATGCTTCTTCGACTAATTCCTCGACAGGATCTTCAGCAAGCAGCGCGCAAAGCGCCCCCAAAAGCACGACCCCCTAACCCGAGCCCCGCGAAACTGAATGCGTTCCTTTAAAAAATACTTCATCACGGGTCTGCTGATCTGGGTGCCTCTGGTCATTACGATCTGGGTCCTGGGTCTGGTGGTCAATACGCTTGAGAGCGTGGTGCCAGTATTTTTGTCGCCGCAAGCCCTCTTCGGTTTTGATATCCCCGGGTTTCGTGTGTTACTGGTGCTTTGCGTTTTGCTCGCAACAGGCGTCTTTGCTGCTAATTTCTTTGGTCGCGGCATTTTGCGCTGGTCAGAAAAACTACTCGGACGCATTCCACTTGTGCGCTCGATCTATCACTCAGTCAAACAAGTCAGCGATACGTTGCTCGCGCCCAATGGCCAGGCGTTTCGTCAGGCCGTGCTGGTGCAATACCCACGCCAAGGCTGCTGGACGATTGCGCTGCTGACCGGCTCACCCAGTGGTGAAGTTGCAGAGCATTTGCAAACAGAACATGTCAGCGTATATGTGCCGACAACGCCTAATCCGACGTCAGGATATTTTTTAATCATGCCTAAAAGCGAAGTCATTCCACTGAATATGTCCGTGGATACTGCGCTGAAATACATCGTATCGATGGGCGTGGTGGCACCGAATTAAGTACTACAAATTAAGTACTACAGATTAAGCAGTACAGATTAAGCACTACAGATTAAGCGTCACAGATTAA
>CAIPID010000214.1 GCA_903865015.1 uncultured beta proteobacterium
ATGGCTATCACTACCTCAAACGGCCTTATGAATTAATTCCTCGCGCAGCTAGCGCAGTCGCTGCGCCCAAATTTTTAGATGTGCAGGGCAACGAACTGCCAGCTGATGCGGCGGTGAGTTCCATCGCTGAAAGCATCTACGACATTCCCGTCAGACCTGGCATTTTGTTTCAGCCACATGCTGTGTTTGCCAGAGATGCGGACGAACATTTCAGCTACTTTCCGATCAGTGCTGAGGCATTAAAAGAGAAATTCGCGATTTCGGATTTTAAGAAAACCGGCACGCGCGAGTTAACGGCATACGATTTTGTATATGCCCTCAGACGGCTAGCCAGCCCGCGTGTGGCTTCGCCAATTTTTGCAACGCTCGCAGAGCATATCGTGGGGTTTGATGCGTATGGTCAGCGCTTGCGCGAAGTGGATGCGCAACTGCGTAAAGATCTGCCTGCTGGCACACGAGATTTGCCCTGGCTTGATTTACGTGACGTCGGGTTTTCAGGTGTCGAGGCACTCGATGCCCATACGCTACGTATCCGTGTAAAGGGTCTTTATCCTCAGTTTAAATATTGGCTGGCGATGACCTTTGTTGCACCCATCCCTTGGGAGGCAGACCGGTTTTATAGCCAGCCCGGTATGGCTGAAAAAAATCTTTCCTTAAATAACTGGCCAGTGGGTACGGGTCCCTACATGATGGGTGAGTCGATCCAGAATCGGCGTCATGTCCTGGAGCGCAATCCTAATTTTCGTGGAGAGCCTTACCCCTGCGAGGGTGAACCAGGTGATCGCGCGGCAGGACTTTTAGCGGATTGCGGCAAGATGACGCCCTTTATTGATCGTGTTGTATTCAATATGGAGAAGGAAAGCATTCCCCTGCAAGGCAAATTCATGCAGGGCTATTACGATATCCCTCAGGTCGACCGCAGTGATACAGGTGTCGCGATGTTGGTGGCAGCGAGTGACTCCACAGAAAAAGCGGCACTCTATGCGCAACATGGGATTCAATTGCCAACTACGGTTGAAGCACAGTCCCGTTATTTTGGCTTTAACTGGAAAGATCCTGTTGTCGGTTTGGGTGATACTCCAGAGCAGCAGAGTAAAAATCGTAAGTTGCGTCAGGCCTTGAGTATCGCTTTCAACTGGGAAGAGTACGTCGCGATATTTGAAAACGATCAGGCGCAAGTGGCCTATGGCCCTGTGCCTCCCGGCATCCTGGGTTACCAGGGGGGCGTGGAGGGCATTAACCGTGTGGTGTATGACGTCAAGGATGGCAAGGCCGTCAGAAAGTCTATAGATGATGCCAAACGCTTATTAGCGGAGGCGGGTTATCCAAACGGACGTGATGAAAAAACCGGCCAACCACTGGTTTTGTATTTTGATTCGACGGGGGGCGCAGGCGGGTCGAGTCCGATGCTTGACTGGATGCGCAGACAGTTTGAGCGACTCGGCGTGCAAATGGATATCCGGGCAACCGACTACAACAGATTTCAGGACAAGATGGCGCGCGGTGTCGCGCAGATGTTTATGTGGGGATGGGTGGCAGATTACCCCGATGCTGAAAACTTTTTGTTTTTACTTTATGGCCCCAATATTAAAGCCGGTAAGGGCGGTGAAAACGCCTCGAACTATGTCAATGCAGAATATGACGCGTTGTTTGAAAAAATGCGCGACTTGCCTGACGGACCTGAAAAGGAAAAGGTCATCGCGAGGATGACAACTATCCTGCAGGAGGACTCACCCTGGATGTTTGGCGTGTTTCCCAAGTCAGGCGGTGCGTTTCAGCAATGGGTGGGCAATGCAAAGCCCACGCAGATGGTACGCAATGTGTTGCAGTTCATGAAAATCGATAGCAACGTGCGGGTACAAAAAATCAATGAATGGAATCCGCCTGTCTGGTGGCCCCTGGGTTTACTTATGGCATTGTTAGGCCTGGCCATCTGGCCTGCCTGGCGTGCACTGCGCAGACAGGATAGACAGACCGTCTTTGGTGATGTCGCAGCGGGAGACAAAAAATGATTGGTTATGTGTTGCGTCGCCTGCTTTACGGTGTGCTGATTCTGATTGGTGTCAATCTGTTTACCTTTGTTCTTTTCTTTGCAGTGAATACGCCGGACGATATGGCGCGACTCGCCATTGGTGGTCAACGGGTGAGTGCCGATGCCATTACAAAATGGAAAATCGAGCGCGGTTATGACAAGCCTCTGTTCCTGAATACGCAAGCAGCAGGCATGGAAAAATATACCGATACGATTTTTTATCGGCGCTCTGTTCCGTTGTTGAAATTTGATTTTGGTTCTTCGGATGGCGGACGTGATATCAGTCGCGAGATCCGTGAGAGGATGGGGCCGAGTCTAGCATTGGCGCTGCCGACCTTTGTGCTGGGGCTAATAGTGAGCGTGGCGTTCTCTCTGATGCTGGTTTTTTTTCGTACCACCCGACTCGATTTCTGGGGGGTGGTGCTGTGCGTGGTGATGCTGTCGATCTCTGGTCTTTTTTACATCATCGCGGGGCAGTGGCTGTTTTCAAAGTTACTGCGTCTGGTGCCTTACTCGGGATTTTCAGGAGGCTGGGATATTGTGAAATTCTTATCCCTGCCCATATTAGTGGCCATCATTTCGAGGCTCGGTCCCGAGTCACGCTTTTACCGTAGCCTCTTTCTCGAAGAGATCGGTAAAGACTATGTGCGTACCGCACGCGCCAAGGGTCTGAGTGAACGCATCGTATTGTTCAGGCACGTGTTGCGTAATGCCATGTTGCCAATTCTCACCGGTACGGTGTCCGCATTACCGCTGCTATTCATGGGTAGTCTGATCGCGGAGTCTTTTTTCGGTATTCCCGGTCTCGGTAGCTACACCATAGATGCGATTAGCAGTCAGGATTTTTCGGTGGTGCGAGCGATGGTATTCCTCGGCTCGGCGCTCTACATTGTAGGCCTGATCATGGCTGATATTTCATACACACTCGCGGATCCGCGCGTGCGCTTCGAGTAGCCCATATGCCTAAGATTATTTTCCTCTGGACGGATATTGCGCTGTTTGCGCTGCTTGCCATGGTGATTGCCTACGCCTGGCATGTGAGGCGCTCGCATGCGTTGCGCGCGACCTGGGCAAGAGTCGCGCGCAGTGCGCCTGCAATGTGCTCTTCGGTCGTCTTACTGGCATTTGTTGTAATTGGGTTGCTGGATTCATTGCATTATCAGCCGCTCCTGCCGCCGGTCGCTGGGACTGTGGCGGGTGCTGGGTCGAATGCTTCACCTGGTGGTACATCAAAAGCCGCACCCATCTATGCGCCTAAAGTGGTTTCGTTGCTCGATAGTTTGCTGGATGACACGGCGTTTGTGAAACCAGAAAAAACTTATTCTGCACCGCTAGCCTATCAACAATTCACCAAAGAGTCGATTTTGCAAGAGGGCGGTGAGCCCACGCGCGATTTTCCACGACTGCGCTTTGGTGGCAAGCATCTTGAACAGCCCTCTGCGCACTGGGAGCGAGACGTCATCAAGCGATTGAGTCTGGGGCTTCTGGCAGGCGCCTTATTTGGTTGTTTGCTGATAGGATTAACTGTTCGCGCTGGTGCGGGCAGCTTGCGCCAGATATGGCAAGGCGATACAGAGTTACCGTGGCGTAGCATGCTGCTTACGGCGATGCTGATGTCGCTGAGTTTTGGCGCGGTCTTTGCATTGGCCAGTGGCTATCATGTGCTCGGCACTGATCGAACCGGGAATGATGTGTTGTGGCAAGCCCTCAAGAGTATCCGTACGGCGTG
>CAIPID010000215.1 GCA_903865015.1 uncultured beta proteobacterium
GCTCGGTTCTAAAGTTTTACAAATTCGCTCGGTTGAGTTCGCAGGTAAATACCGCGTACCTACTCGCGTGCTGTCCTCGCTGACAGACCCCGATATGGACCTTGCCGAGGAAATGAAATCCGGCACCCTGATTACTTTTGAGGAAGACGAAAAAATGGAAGCAGCTGTTGTTTCAGGTATCGCCTTTAGTCGCGACGAAGCCAAAATCACACTCCTGGCTGTGCCTGATAAACCAGGTATCGCTTACGCCATCCTCGGTAAAGTCGCAGACGCCAATATTGATGTTGACATGATTGTGCAGAACCAGTCCGTCGCCGGTACTACAGACTTTTCTTTTACCGTGCCACGTAATGAATTTGCCCGTACACAAATTCTGCTCGACAAGACTATTGGTCCTGACGTCGGTGCACGCGAAATTTCCTACGACGAAAAAGTCGCTAAAGTTTCGATCGTTGGTATCGGTATGCGCTCACACGCTGGTGTTGCAAGCCTGATGTTCAAGACGCTTGCTGAAGAGGGTATCAACATCCAGATGATCAGTACCAGTGAAATTAAAACTTCAGTCCTGATCAGCGACAAGTACATGGAGCTGGCAGTGCGTGCACTGCACAAGGCCTTTGGACTCGAGACGGCTGCTGCGACTAAGGTTTGATCCGGTTGGCAGGATTGATATCTTGAAATTAATAGGGCAACTTTTTAGTTGCCTTATTTTTTCAGTGCGCCCAGCATGGGCGCACTCTTGCGGGTGCAAGTCCCGCCGTAAGTTGATCAAAGCGAAGCGGTGTAGATCCGGCGGTTGTGCAGTGAAGGAGTGCGTTCTTACCTGGGGAGATCTCGCCTCACGCCTGAAAGGGTGACGATGTCGAATCGGAGCGAGAAGTCAGCAGAGGTCGTAGTAGTTAGAGACTGGGGCGGCGAGCCTGAAACCTTTGGCGAAGGACCGAACGAGAAGGAGTGTTTAAGGTCATGTCGATGCAAGACGGAGTGCGTCAGATGCCCGGGCAACCGGGGCTGGTGGGGGCTACGCGCAGTGAAGCTGCGCAAATACCTATCAGCTACGAATCGGACTGCCCGCGCATTGGTGCACACGTGGCCTGTCATTCGCCAACAAATTCTGCAAGGGACGTACCGGCCGAGTCCGGTGCGACGGGTAGCGATCCCCAAGCCCGATGGTGGCGAGCATGAGCTCGGCATCCCGACGATTGTGGATCGTCTGATCCAGCAGGCACTGTTGCAAGTACTGCAACCGATCCTTGACCCCGCCTTTAGCGAGCATAGTTAAGGCTTTCGTCCCGGACGGCGTGCGCATGACGCGGTACTTGCCGCGCAGTCATACGTGCAATCGGGTCGTCGCGTGGTCGTGGACGTTGATCTAGAAAAGTTCTTTGACCGGGTCAATCACGACATCCTGATTGACCGCCTACAGAAACGCATCGATGACGTTGGCGTGATCCGTCTGATTCGATCGTAACTGAATAGCGGCATCATGCAGGGTGGCGTGGAGTCGGCGCGGCAACAGGGCACGCCGCAGGGCGGGCCGCTGTCGCCGCTTCTGGCAAACGTCATGCTCGATGAAGTGGACAAAGAATTGGAGCGCCGCGGTCATTGCTTCGCACGCTATGCAGATGATTGCAACGTTTACGTTCGCAGTCACCGTGCAGGCGAGCGGGTGATGGCACTGCTGCGACGATTGTATGCAAGGCTGCACCTGAAGGTTAATGAGACCAAGAGTGCAGTGGCAAGCGTGTTCGGTCGTAAGTTCCTAGGCTACAGCTTCTGGGTAGCCAAAGGACGGGAGGTCAAACGTCGTGTGGCGGATAAGCCGATGGCAACGTTCAAACAGCGGATCAGGGAACTGACCCGTCGTTCGGGCGGGCGCAGTATGACTGAAACAGTCCAAAAGCTCAGGCCGTACCTGCTGGGCTGGAAGGCTTACTTCGGTCTTGCGCAGACGCCGAGGGTACTGCTCACACTTGACGAATGGCTGCGACACCGCTTACGAGCCATCCAACTGAAGCACTGGAAGCGAGGCAAAACCAAGTACCGAGAACTGCTCGTACTAGGCGCGACCCCTTTGGTGGCGCGGCGTGTGGCGGGGAGCTCAAGGTGCTGGTGGCGCAATAGCGACCGGTTACTTAAAACAGTGCTGACGATTGGGTATTACGATCGGCTGGGAGTGCCTCGTCTCTCATGACCTCAACCTCTCGAACCGCCCGGTGCGGACCCGCATGCCGGGTGGTGTGGCAGGGGCGCAATCAATTATGATTGCCCCCTATGCCGATCTTTATTTTTAATTTCAAATCGATATTGTTTTTATTTTTAATTGTTTCGCATTCTTAAGTAAGCCTGCATCCAGACTCACAATCCCTTGCGTTTTATATTCAAGCGCGACAGCAAGATGCAACGCATCTCCTGCTCGCAGACCGAGTGAAGTATTCAAAACTGACAAGGCTGCTTTATAAAAATGCGCAGAGACGACTGGTAATAGCGTTAGATCTCTTTTGCAAAGCAGTTGAAACTGCTCCCATGCGGTATCCGATGATGCCTGATCGAGTTGACCTGTTCGTTGTTTGAGTGCGAGTGCGCTCGCAAACTCAGTGATGCACCACTCAGATGACGCGAGAGTCTGGGTGCAGTTGGCATACCAGTGGTTTACATCATGTGTTTTCTCTTCTCGCGTAAGTAGTGAAACAAAAACGCTTGTGTCAACGTAAATCATTAATAGCGGGCCTGATTGCGGAGTGCGTCGATAATTGACGAACCCATCGGCAAGCTTTCCTGGGCCTGACTCAATTCAGTGGCAAAAGCTTTTCTATCCCAACTGTTCTTTTGAAGGCAAAGACTGCCATCGACTCCAATGCGGACCTCGAGTTGATCGCCGTCTTTGAGATTGGCATGTTTGGTGAATTCTGTCGGGATACGCACAGCCAGGCTATTGCCCCATTTTGATACAAGAAGATGTGCCATGATTTTATTTGATATACGTTTATGTATATCAATTTTATGGCTAATTGCGATTGGATTCAATGCTGAATTAGGGGAGGTGAGGGCAATCAATCTTGACGTCCTGTTAAATAAAAATTACAGGCATCACAATACTGATTTGCGGATCATGCCGATATGCGTGTGAATACGTTGGGTAATCTACTGCAAGTTTTGATAGAGCGCGGTCGTGCTAGAATACCGGCTTGGTTTGGAGGCGTGCCCGAGCGGCTGAAGGGGCTCCCCTGCTAAGGGAGTATGTGAGCTAAAACTTGCATCCAGGGTTCGAATCCCTGCGCCTCCGCCAAGAAGTTTATATAACTCGTTGATTTTTATGAGCTTTAATTTAAAATGAAAAATTAAAGATACACTCTAAGATACATTCTTGGTTCTGTATGCACCTGATTTAATCAGGTCTTATCTGGACAAATTCGATTTTGAAGTTTTGTTCTCAAAATAGATAATGTGACTTTA
>CAIPID010000216.1 GCA_903865015.1 uncultured beta proteobacterium
CCAAAATGCCTGGCATATGCCCAGGCGAACAGTGCAGTTCTGGCGCCTCCAAGATGTAAAAAACCAGTGGGGGAAGGGGCGAAACGTGTGCGAACGGGTGTGCTGGGGGCAGTCATTGCGGGTGTCATTAAAAAGGGCCTGTTATTTGATGTAAATCACAATGCATCAAAGGTAAGTTGTTAAGATGGGATCTATTTTAGTAGAGAGCGTCGACTATCATGCTGCGCCACGCTTTTGACCCCTTGTTCGAGCCTCGTTCCCTGTTGGTCGTGGGTGATCGTCCCGTGCCGATTACCCTTGCTCCGCCAGAATGTTTGCGTGGTCGTTTGACCCAGGTGACGTGTCAGTTTGGACAGCCCATTGTGGTGCCTGAGGTGCTGGCGGGCGTTGAACCCGGTGCCCGAATTGATCTTGTGCTGGTCCGTGTTGCTCCGCAACGCTTGGCAGAAACCTTGATGCAGCTTGTGCGCGCAAAGCCTTGCGCCATGATTCTATTGCCACATGACGTGGTGGATCCTGATCCTGAACGCACCCGTGAGCTTTGTCGCGAATGGGCGCTGTTGCATGATTGCGCGCTGCTCGGGCCCAATGCTGGTCTGCAGAGACCTTACGCAGGATTAAATCTTTCGCAATATCCGAACCTCGCTCGAAGCGGACGATTGGCCTTGGTTGCTCAGTCCCGCGGTATTGCCTCGGCGCTGATGGATTGGGCTGAGGACGTGCAGCTCGGTTTTTCTGCAGCCGTGGCGATTGGTGAGGAAGCCGTCACGCGATTGCCACAAATTCTCGAGTATCTCGCCACTGATCCACGTACCGATAGTATCGTTTTATATCTCGAAGAAATCGAATTGGGCCGCACATTCATGAGTGCGCTGCGCGCGGCGGCTAGCGTCAAGCCCGTCGTGGTACTCAAGGTAGGACGTGCGCAAGACTCTGCGATGGCAGATGCGACCTTTGATGCGGTTCTGCGACGAGCAGGCGCTGTGCGTGTTCGGTATTTTTTGCAGCTATTTTCTGCTTTGAAAGTGCTCGGTTATGCGCGACGTCCTAAGGGGCGGCGGCTCGCGATCATGTCCAACGCGAGTGGTCCGGCACAAATGGCGCTCGATATGGTGGCGACTGGTGTACCTTTTCTCAAAGCCGAACTAACGCCCGGGACCCGCAAGATCTTAGGCAAAATACTTGAGCCTGGTTCTTACGCATCAAACCCAGTGATAACACGTCAGCCGATGAGTGCTGCGTTGACGCGCGAGATGCTTGAATCTCTGCTCGAGGATACGGCAGTTGACGGTGTACTTGTGCTGTTGACCCCGGATTCACGTGCAGATTTAAACGCTGTGACGACTGAGCTTGCTCAAATCGCTCCCCGTGCTCGAAAACCCGTGATTACCTGTTTGATGGGCGATGCTGTGATGCGCCCCTTACGGCGTCAGCTCGATGAGGCTGGCACGCCCGCATTCCGCACGCCCGAGTCAGCTGCACATGCCTTTGGTGTGCTGGCGAGTTATCACTACAACCAGCAGTTGCTCCAGCAGATGCAGCCTCCCGAGCCCGAGGGGCGTCTACCCGACTTGGTTGCCGCACGCAAACTGATATCTATGGTGCGTGCCGAAGGGCGATTCAAGCTCAACGATACCGAGTCACAAGCTTTGTTCGCGTTGTTTGATATACCTATCAAATTTGATGCCGATGCACAGGCTCGCGATCCCCTGCATCTTGTGCCGATGGCGTTAGGTGTGGAGAGTGACCGGCGTTTTGGTCCTGTTATCCGTTTTTCAGCGGGAGGACCCGCAGCGAGTTTGCTTGGACCTGATGATGCGATGGATTTACCCCCATTAAACCGCTACCTGGCCAGGCAGCTTGTTAAGCGTAGCCAGCTTTGGCAGCGTACGCTCGCTGTGCACATCACACCGGATGTGCATGAGGCACTTTTGGTTTCTCTGGAAAAAATTTCCACACTTGTGTCCGAGTTGCCGGATGTTGAGGCTTTGCTCGTAGACCCGATGTACGCTAATTATCACGGTTTGTACGCGATGGGTGTGTCCATTGGATTGCATCTTCAGGCCAGATCAGAAAGCCCACAGTCCAGTGGCTACCTGCACATGGCTATCCATCCCTATCCTTATCGCTGGGTCCAGCACCTGAAGTTTTCTGATGCACGTGCCTGGACGTTGCGTCCGATCCGGCCCGAGGATGCGCTGGCACTTCAAGAATTTATCCGAGGCTTGTCTGATCGTTCTCGCTACATGCGTTTCGTGTCGATGATGCGAGAGCTCACTCCGCGCATGGTTGCCCGCTATACCCAGATTGATTATCACCGAGAGTTAGCCCTGGTGGCGACCACGCGCGTCCCCAATCCTGCCAATCGTGGTTTACCAACAGACGCAGTGATTGGTCTTGCGCATTATTTGCGTAACCCGGATGGCAGAGGCGCGGAGTATGCGCTGGTGATTGGTGATGACTGGCAACGTCAAGGACTCGGGGCAAAGCTGATGCGTAAACTCATTGACGCGGCAACCGAGCAGGGACTCGAATATATCGATGGGTTGGTGCTTGCAGAAAATAAACCCATGCTGACTTTGATGACCAGCCTGGGCTTTACGAACGATCCTGATCCCGAAGACCCTTCGTTGCGAAGAGTCTGGCTGACGCTGGACAATTAATCTTCAGCAAACTAAATCAGCACACTACACGAGGACCGTTTTTAAGAACGCCGACATATCCTGGATTTCTTCGGGACACACAGAGTGCTGCATGGGGTAAGTGTGCCACTGCACAGCATAGCCAAGCGAGGTGAGTTTCTGGTGGGATGCTTCGGCACGCTCGATCACCACAACCGGATCAAAACTTCCGTGGGCCATAAAAACAGGTGTCTGCGCGTTGGCGCCATGACGATCTTTATCCGCCATATCCATGAGGGGCAGATAACCAGACAAGGCCATGAGTCCAGCTAGTTTGTATGGCGCGCGTAGTCCTGTGTGCAGTGTCATCGCACAGCCTTGCGAAAATCCTGCGAGCACAATGTTTTCGGTTGGGATGCCGCGCGCGACTTCGCGCTGAATCAATGCGTTAACGCTTAGCTCTGATTGCCTGATACCTTTTTCGTCTTCAATGCGGACCAGGTTGGGTACCAGAATGTCATACCAGGAGCGCATCGCCATGCCGCCATTGATCGTCACGGGCTGAACAGGCGCATGCGGAAATACAAAGCGCACAGCGATTGATTTGGGCAAACGCAACTCTGGCACGATGGGGGCGAAATCATTGCCATCGGCACCCAGGCCATGGAGCCACACAACGCTGTGTGTGGGGTTAGGGCCCGTTAGGATTTCAACGCATTCAAGCAAATTGTCCTGACTCATTTAAGTCTCATCTGGTTCGTGGAGTGTTTTAATTGCCTGAAACAGCGCGCGGTAGTGTTTGCGCTGTGGCTCTTGCCCCTGGCGCAGGGTCGCGTTGGCAGCGAGCTCTTTTCGGCCTTCGCGAATCAAGGTGCGCAAATGCTGAATGTCCGCATTTGGGAATTTTGTCAGTAAAGTCGTCAGCACTTCGTCGTCTTTGAGCAGCTTATCGCGCAGAGTTTCGAGTCGGTGCATCGCCTGTGTTTGCTCTTTTGAGCCGTTTTTCCAGGTGTCAAGTTGGATTCGAATTTCTTCGGCAGGCGCATCCCGCATCAGTTTGCCGACGAAATGGACTTGTCGTCTAAGCCCTTCGCGACTCGTGGTGCGGTGAGCTAGCCGTATCGCGTCGTACAGGCGTTCGGATAGGGGCAGCTGCTTGAGCCGCTCTGGGGAAAGGGCCACGAGTTCTTTACCTAGGTCTGTTAACGCAAGCATGTCGCGTTTAACCTGGGATTTGCTCGGGCCGTCATAGACGGGTTTATCGTCGTCTTCGAGTTCAGGTAAATCATTTGTCATACGGCTATCATAAAGCCTCACGTGGATGGACCCAAATGGCAACCTCAATTTCTGCACTTCCTATCGCAAAAAACCGCCCGATTTTTGAAGATCTGGTGACCCAAGCCCTAAATTACGCCAAAAGTCTGGGCGCAAGTGACGCGGCCTCGGAGGTCTCGGAGGCCCAGGGCCTGGCCGTTTCTGTACGTAAAGGCAAGGTCGAAACCGTCGAGCAGACGCGCGACCGATCCCTTTCTATTACGGTTTTTGCCGGGCAGCGCCGCGGTTCGGCCTCAACCTCTGACTTTTCTACTGCAGCCTTAAAGCAGACCGTAGAAGCCGCCTGGCACATTGCCCGTTATACCGCGGAGGACCCGGCGGCAGGGCTGCCCGATGCGGATTTGCTTGCCATCGGTGTAAAAAATAATTTACAGCTTCATCATGCGTGGGCCGTTAGCCCGGAGGCGGCCAGTGAGCTGGCGATAAGCGCTGAACGCGCAGCGCTCGATACGGATAAAAGAATCACCAATACCGATGGCGCCTCGGTCGACACACACGAGGGGCATTTCATTCTGGGTAATACCCGCGGCTTTCTGGATGGCTATGCCTATTCGCGCCATGGTTTCTCTGTGGCCCCGATTGCCGGTCGTGGCAAATCTATGCAGCGAGACGACTGGTACACCAGTAGTCGGCGTGCTGATCACCTGGCTGATCCGCAAGCCGTCGGACGCTATGCCGCAGAGCGCGCCCTGTCGCGATTATCCGCACGCCGTATCCGCACGGGGCATTTCCCTGTGCTGTTCGAAGCGCCGCTCGCGCTGGGGCTGCTCGGTGCGTTGACGCAAGCAACCAGCGGTGGCGCTATTTACCGCCAGTCCAGCTTTTTGGTTGACGCCTTGGGTAAGGAGATTCTTCCGTCGCATATCGATGTCAAAGAAAATCCGTTTATTAAAGGTGCGATGGGCAGCTCGCCATTTGATGAAGAGGGCGTGAGAACCGCCAAGCGGGAGCTGGTGACAGGGGGCGTATTGGAAGGTTATTTCCTGTCCTCTTACACCGCCCGCAAGCTCGGGATGCAAACTACGGGTAATGCCGGCGGATCGCATAATTTATTCCTGACCTCACGCCGCACCCGGCGCACGGACGATTTTCAGGCCATGCTGCAAAAAATGGGTACGGGCCTGCTCGTGACTGAGTTGATCGGTCAGGGCGTGAACTATCTCACCGGAGATTATTCGCGTGGCGCCTTTGGCTATTGGGTTGAGAACGGACAGATCCAACACGCAGTCGAGGAGATCACCATCGCTGGCAACCTCAAAGACATGTTCCGTCAGATTGTGGCTATCGGTGCCGACACCATCAATCGCGGCAGTAAGACTACGGGATCCATACTAATTGAACAAATGTCCATCGCTGGGACCTGAGTCCGTTAAAAATCGAGGTGAATAGCCGCATAACAATAGAGCTGACTAGGTGAAAACCATGAATCCGATTCTGTTTAAAACACCTCGAATTCCAACTTCAGGGGTGTAATATCCACCCCATCGGGCCTGAGTTGCCCGCCTCATTTTGTCTGGAGACCCCGAATGCAACGTCGTTCATTCCTCAAAAAAGCCAGCGTTGGTGCCGTTGCCGGTACCGCCGCTGTTGCCGCCCCGGTATTTGCGCAGGACACGCCCACCCTGAATTGGCGACTGGCATCAAGTTTTACCCGCAGCCTTGATACGCTGTATGGCGGCAGTGAGCAATTCGCAAAATACGTTAGTGAAGCCACCAACGGAAAGTTCAATGTCCGCTTGTTCCCGGCTGGCGAAATCGTGCCTCCTTTGCAGGTGCTGGACGCTGTGCAGAAAAACACAGTCGAAATGGGTCACTCCAGTGGCTACTATTACTACGGAAAGGATCCTTCGCTGTGCTTTGATACAGCGGTACCTTTTGGCCTGAATGCCCGCCAGATGAATGCCTGGATGTGGGAAGGCGACGGCATGAAATTGATGCGCGACCTGTATAAAGACTACAGCGTCGTGAATTTTCCCCTGGGTAATACAGGCGCACAAATGGGCGGCTGGTATCGCAAAGAAATCAAGACGCTTGATGACCTCAAAGGCCTGAAAATGCGTACCGCTGGTTTTGCTGGCGAAGTGCTCTCACGTATGGGCGTTGTGCCCCAGCAGCTCGCTGGCGGTGACATTTATCCCGCACTTGAAAAAGGCACGCTGGATGCGGTTGAGTTTGTTGGTCCGTATGACGATGAAAAGCTCGGCTTCGCTAAAGTTGCCAAGTTTTATTACTACCCCGGCTGGTGGGAGGGAGGTGCTCAAACCTCCCTGTACGTCAATCAGGGCGAATACGAGAAATTGCCAAAGTCCTATCAGGTCATCATTGATGCAGCGACCCGTGCCTGCACCGTCTCCATGACTGCGCGTTACGACAACCTGAATGCGATCGCATTGCGTCGTTTGCTCGGTCAGGGTACGCAGCTACGTGCGTTCCCACGTGCGGTGATGGATGCCTCCTGGGATGCTTCGCAAAAGGTTTATGCTGAATTTTCAGCTAAAAATCCACGTTTTAAGGTAATTTATGAGAACTACATGGGGTATCGCGACCAGCTCGTGCCATGGTTCCGTGTAGCTGAAGCCGCCTACGACCAGTACCTCGGTGCGGCGTTGTCCCGTCAGAAATAAGCCAGATCTACCTCCCGTGCCAGTCTGGGCGGGGGTGTTTAAGGCTCAGCGGATGCTGCCTATTTGGCTTGCATCCGTTTTTTATTGTAGAATGTACGGCTTTCCTGCAAATATTTTTACAAACGCGGGTTCTGAGCACGGGCGGTTAATAACGCTTTGGCAAGGGCGATTACGTCGTTTAGCAGGGGGATTTCACAGGGGTGTTCTCTGTGATTCAGTCGTTTTTCGGGGTATTCCCGATGAACAAATTTTAGGATTCCATCATGAAGACATTTGTGGCCAAGCCGCATGAAGTCAAACGTGACTGGTTCGTGATTGACGTCAAGGGCAAAGTCCTCGGTCGTGTGGCCAGCGAAGTCGCACACCGTTTGCGCGGTAAACACAAACCAGAATTCACGCCTCACGTTGATACTGGCGATTACATCGTCATCATCAATGCAGCCGATATCATCGTTACCGGAAACAAGTCGCAAGACAAAAAATATTTCCGCCACACGACATATCCAGGCGGTATTCGTGAAACCAACTTCACCAAGATGCAAGAGCGTTTTCCTGGTCGTGCATTCCAGAAGGCTGTCAAGGGCATGTTGCCTAAAGGCCCCCTGGGTTATGCAATGATTAAAAAGCTGAAGATCTATGCGGGTGCTGAGCATCCACATTCTGCTCAACAGCCACAGACCCTCGAACTCAAAGGATAGGCGCCATGATCGGTAATTGGAATTACGGTACCGGCCGCCGCAAGACTTCGGTGGCACGTGTCTTCATGAAAAAAGGCGCAGGCAAGATTGTTGTCAATGGCAAGCCCGTTGACGAATACTTTGCTCGCGAAACAGGTCGTATGGTCGTGCGTCAGCCGCTCGATCTCACCGGTCACCTCACATCGTTTGATTTTCATATCAACGTGCATGGTGGCGGCGAGAGCGGTCAGGCTGGTGCGGTTCGTCACGGTATTACCCGTGCACTGATCGACTATGACGCAACACTCAAGCCAACGCTGTCAAAAGCTGGTTTGGTTACGCGTGATGCGCGTGAAGTCGAACGTAAGAAAGTCGGCTTCCACAAAGCGCGTCGTCGGAAACAGTTCAGCAAGCGCTAATTGTTTTTCGACAGGAGCCTGGAGTTTGGGCTTCTCACAAAAAGGCCGCGCAAGCGGCCTTTTTGTTTGGCTTATTACACTTCATGCATGTGATAATTCACGCAATCAATTATTTTTGCGGTCATGCCCTCTCAGGCCCGCACACTCAGGAGCTCAGCTATGACAAATACAACTTCAACGCGTATCAAAGTCGGCATTGTTGGTGGCACGGGCTATACCGGTGTCGAGCTCCTGCGTATGCTGGCTGCGCACCCTCATGCACAGTTAACGTCGATCACCTCCCGCAAAGAGGATGGTATGCCTGTCGCGGAGATGTTTCCGAATTTGCGTGGTCATGTCGATCTGGCGTTTTCTTCGCCCGACCGGGCAAATCTGACGGAATGTGACGTTGTATTTTTTGCGACACCGCACGGTGTCGCAATGGCGCAGGCCCGTGAGCTGTTGGCCGCTGGTGTAAAGATTATCGATTTGGCTGCAGACTTTCGTCTGCAGGATCTTAAGGTTTTTGAGCAGTGGTACAAAATCCCTCATACTTGCCCGGATGTGCTGGCTGACGCGGCGTACGGACTGGTTGA
>CAIPID010000217.1 GCA_903865015.1 uncultured beta proteobacterium
CGTCAGGCGAACCAGGCGCAACCTTTGCGCCATGCGACGGGCAACTTCACCGTAAAGAAACTGTGCGGCAGACAAGTCCTCACGTCGTGAAAACTGCCGTAAGACATGAGCGGTACTGATTGGAAGCGTATTCGGGGTGGACATAATGGTCATCGTATACAGAGTAATACACAGCGAACGCCGTCAAACTATGCGCGCTGGAGAAACCAAAATGTACTCTATTCACCACCTTTTTCGTAAAGTCCTGATCATTGCCTGTCCATTGTGCGGGATGGCTGCGCGCGCGGGTGATCTGTGCGAAGGCTGTGCACGAGACGTGTTGCGCATCCATCAGTCAGGGGCGTGGTGTCTGCAGTGTGCCGTGCGTGTTGATCAGGGTCGACAGCGCTGTAACCAGTGCGTGCACGCTAACCCAGCTTATATCCAAACAATTACCGCCATGGATTACGCGTATCCGGGGGCATTGCTGGTCAGAGGACTGAAAGAACGCGGCCGCCTCGCCGAGGCAGGTTTGTTTGCGCGGATGCTCGCGAATACGCTGGCTACACATCCTCATGCGCTGCCTGCGCTTGGCGCGCTCGTGCCGATTCCTTCGAGCCGAGCTTCTTTACAAAAGCGAGGTTTTAGTCCCGCAGCAGAAATCGCCCGGGCGCTAAGCGCTCAATTGACTGTGCCACTCAAGCCTTGGTTGCAACGCACGCGCGAAGGCGGCATCCAAAAGGCGTTGGATTTCGAGGCGCGCAGACAGAGTGTGCGGGGACTCTATGATTGCATCCGAACGGTACCTCCAGTGTGGGTCGGCGTAGTCGACGACGTGCTGACTTCTGGCAGTACCATGCATGAGGCAGCCCTTGCGCTCAAGCGTGCAGGCGCACTCGGTGCGGTGGCCTTGGTCGCGGCGCGAACGGCCTGGGCGCCGACTTTGCCTGAGACTGAAATGTAATGTGCCCATGTCTGGCAAAATAGCGGTCATGTTTCATGTCATCCTCGTCCAGCCAGAAATCCCGCCCAATACCGGCAACGTCATTCGCTTGTGTGCTAACACGGGTGCGCGTTTGCATCTTGTGCGACCGCTCGGTTTTGAAATCGATGACACCAGGTTGCGTCGCGCAGGCCTTGATTATCATGAGTGGCAGCCAGTTCAGGTTCACGATAGTCTGGCCATGGCGATCGCAGCAACCGGCGCCGCAAGCGAACGTATTTTTGCCATGACGACTAAGGGCAGCACGCTCGTCGGTGACATGCCATTGCGCAAAGGGGATGTGTTTGTATTCGGGCGCGAAACGGCCGGGCTGTCGCCCGAACAGCTTTCACTCATCGGACCGAATCAGCGTATTCGCTTGCCGATGCTGCCTGAGCAGCGTAGTTTGAATCTATCCAATGCAGTTGCCGTTGTCGTCTTTGAAGCCTGGCGGCAACAAGGCTATGCGGGTGGCGTGTAATGCAATCGTTTGTTGGGAATCGATTGTTTTATCGCTAATCACTAATCGAGTGAAATCTGTAGTTGTTTGATGACAGGTACCCAACGGTTTGTTTCCGTATTTATCACGGCGGTTAGTGTTTCCGCACTCGAGCCAACCGCGTTGAAATGATTGGTCGCCGCGGTGTTCTTCATGTCCTGAC
>CAIPID010000218.1 GCA_903865015.1 uncultured beta proteobacterium
AGTACTCAGAGGACACATTGGCCCGTGTCGCAGGCATCTCGACCAATGTGCTGTGCGAATGTCCCAGGCATGTGGCTGAGTTGATTTCACAACTGGCCAGCTTTGAGGAGTACAGCCAGGAGTGCTTGAACAAGAATGCAGACGATGCCCACCTTCATGCTTACCTGCGTTCTATCTCGGGCTCTGCCCGATCACTGTTTGAAAATGCCCTTGAAAAAATTGCGCAACATGAAGGGATTGACCTGAATGAGCACGCATCGTCGCCTCATCGCCAGAGTTCACGGAAAGTGCCGTCGGGATCGTAGTCATTCGCTTGTTTGTCGGGGTTAAAGCGCCTGGACCCTCTGGGGTCGGTTCCACGTCCGCTCAAGTACAACCAATTGCCTTGGTTGTTGTACACATCAAAATCAATCAACTGGGATTCAAACCA
This sequence comes from uncultured beta proteobacterium, assembly GCA_903865015.1. Taxonomy (GTDB): domain Bacteria; phylum Pseudomonadota; class Gammaproteobacteria; order Burkholderiales; family Burkholderiaceae_B; genus Zwartia. Next base: position 431 of record CAIPID010000218.1, read on the forward strand.
AGCGGCTCCGGCGCGCCAATCACAGTGCAAGTCGTGAATCAAATAGCTTGCCAAGTTTTGCCGCATGCGGTTGGACGCGTAGCCCGTGGCATTGAGCTCACGCATGCCTGCGTCAATGAAGGCATGGCCAGTTTGACCAGATCGCCAACGCTCAAATCCGCCTGCGTTGTGACGGGGTCGCTGATACGGCGCCTCAGACAAACCGCGTTGCCAATACATGCGATCGCCATGTTTGCGGTGCAGCCAACGAAAGTGGTCGCGCCACAGCAGTTCAAAGCCAATCCAGTACGTGCTGTCATTGGCGCCATGCTGTGCCTCGAAAGAAGCAATCGCAGACCATGCCTGACGTGCAGACAAAGCACCTGTGGCCAACCAAGGTGACCATTTGGTGGAGTAGTCTGCCCCACTCAATCCGTTACGCGTGGCTTTGTAGCTGTGCGGTAAACCACGGCTGCAATACTGCGCCAGATGCGCGAGGGCCGCGCGCTCACCGCCATGAAACGCAGGCTGCGACCAAGGAAATGCGGCGCGTGGGTCGTTCAAAATTGCCGCGTTGTTGAGACCCCATTCACGAACCAACGCAAAGTGAAAGTCCATCTGCTCGGGCAAGGCGGGAAGACGCGTGACAGCGTTAAGCGGTGGCGTTGGTCCGAAAGTTTGTCGTTCGACTGCACGCCGAAAACTCGAAAACACATCGGGCACCTCATGGTGTTCAAATGGCAGTTGCTCAGGCGCCATGAGGGTGGATTGCCATACGGTGTGTACCGTCACCCCGCTTGCTTGCAAAGCTTGAATGTGTGCCTGTTCATAAGGCGCAGCAATCTCTTCGCACACCAACAGGGTTGCTGCTGAGCGCTGCATCAGCTCTGTCAACACCTCGCCGGGGTCGCCCGTGAGTTGCAACAGCTGGCTGCCGAGTGCCGCGATTTGTTCTGCCACATCTTGCACTGCCATTTGAGTCCACGCCAAACGGTGCTCACTGGTGCGCACAAAACCCCAAGGCGTGTCCAGACGCAGCGCTGTATCGTGCACATACACAGGCAACAACCAGGTGTGGTGACGCTCTGCCCAAAAGATCGCCTGCGTCAAAGCCGGGTTGTCGTGAAGACGCAGGTCATGTCTGAACCAATAAATAACACCGGATACGGCGGCGTGTTGTGTCATGGTGCGATTTATTGAATAGTTAGCGGGGTACCACGCAACTCCATCACACCCTGCACCAAAATAACCATAGCCAAAGTATCGAGCTCACAGTAACGCAAAAGTGCGGATTGAATTCGTTCACGATCAGCATCTTGCAAGCTGGTAAATTGAGTGTAGTTATAGGCCGTCATGGCCAGACCGCCTTGATTGATCGCACCATCTTCCCCCTCTTCGTCTCCCGCAAGGCGAGAAATGATGGCATCAAGCTCTCCATAGTCTGGGCCAAAAATACCTGGCAATGTCTTGTAAGGATCATTTCCTTTATCTGCTTGCAGCCAGACATGCCCTTCCTGATTAAAGTTAAGGCTATCGATAACAAGACCCGCTCCATAGATCTTTGGCTTACGATAAAAATCTGAAACTGCTGGCGCGTCATGAAGTACAGCGGGGAGCATGTATTTCAAAGAAATGCTGCCACCGGCCACGCTAGAGTAATAACCCTTTTGAATCAAACGGTGCAAGTCAACCATTTGTTTCTCACCTTCAAACGATGCCTCAGAGCTCGTTGATTTAGTAATCAGATCGATGAACTCAACCAGGGCCTCCATATCAGGCACCAAAGACTGTCCTTCATCAAGGATTGTCTTACGCAGGCTGCGCAGCACAGAGTTTTCATGATTGTGATATCGAAAAACTGTACCAACTAGGCGTCCACCTGGCATCAAGGCGTTTCGTAACTGCCTAACAAACTCAATACTTGGAAATGACTCTGCCTTCGTGCTGATCCATTGATTCGCATGACGAATTTTCACCTTGCCGCTAGGCAACTTTTCCATGATGTGGTGACTGAACTGGAACGCCAAAGTTTGATATGGATGCATATCCTTAAAGAAAGGAATTGCTGGTGCTGAAGTTTCAAAGTCAATCATGTGCAAAGGCCACTCCCAATTATCTATGGCACTCAAGACGTCCTCATTAATTTCAACAACATTTGTTTTTTCATTGGCTGCCTTCACCTGAAACATCCGTCGTTCAAGCGAAGACATCCCAATTTCATTACTTTGATTTTTTGGACGAACATCATCCTCTTGGACATGAGCAAGAAATGCACGTCGCGCCTCAAGCACCCGATCGGCCATACTGACCGACCCAGAACCCCCACCCCAAATATCAATGGAAAGTGGCTCACTACGATCTTCGATATCACGTCCGGAATCAAGCATCCCTTGACTCAAAGCAGTTTGCCAACAGTCATGAACACCACTCTTCTTCGGCTCATTTGGACCTGCTCTGAATTGACATGACTTACATGCCTTGGAAACGCCTCCGAAATATAAAGCGCCTTCTGCTTGAAGGCGTCCTACCCAACTCATGAAGGTGTTCAAATCCCTGCCATGTTCAGAAGGAACGTGCGGAGTGTTGTCAATCGGTTTAGCACGCAATTCATGAACGATGTCGCTAACAAGAACTTCACGCAAGAAATTCAATCGGCCCAAATCATCACGCGTTAAATCAGGTGCCGTTTCAATGCGAACGCGCGCCTTACCAGACTGAGGATCTTTCACCGTGACGATTTTGAATTTTTGATGCAAGGCATCAATGTCGCAAACTTCATCAGAATCTAGCAACAACAACTTAGAAATAATTTTGTACTCAGGGAAACAACGCCTAGCGACTTCTGATTGAAATGTGACGTCATAGAGATAAGGGAGCCATTTCGCTTGAAAGTTTCCTTTATCATTTTTGAAGCGTGACGCAATGGTCGCATCATCAATACTTTTTGACTTCACCTCGATGATCTCGATTGTCTTAGCGACAGGATCATGAATCAGAATATCAACACGAACAAAAAATGTCTCATGCAGCAATGCGGCCTCAGCAATCACAGTGCGAGTCGAAGTAGACATCTTCAATCGAGTTTGTGAAAGTGCTTCCTCATATCCAAGCGGCTCCACGGTAATAGCTTCGCCAATTGGATTTGGATGGTATTTAAATTTTGCAAGTTCGCCAACCTGATTTCCGCCATCAGCCAGTGCGTGTAGGAAATCGTTATCTTGATTTTTGTCGAAATACCCATTTGACTCTTTAGCGTAAAAAAGCCTAGTTGGGCATTCCAATGCCAATTTAAAACGCGATTTGCTCAAATAACGAGCCTTAGAAGCTGTTGACATTAACGCACCTTTATTTTGAAAAAAAAGCTTTCACACATTAAAAGCAAAAGCGACAAAAATCAAATTTAGCACTGAATTTCTCTACTTATAAGTTAGCAAATTAGCGCTTTGTCTTAGAGCGACTACAACGGTCTGCAGATTCAATAGAAAGTGTGATGCTACTCGCACTTTCTAAGACGCGATGCGCAGACGAGCCATACGGAATTTCCATTTGAATCTTAGATTCAAAGATGCGATTGCCCAAAATCCCAAGTTGACTTCCATAACCATAGGTAATGAACTGATTGTCGAGCAGCCAGCAGTCTTCATGCACGACCGTTCGGCCATCTCGAATTTTTAAACGCACAGCAATTTTGGTGTTATTTAGTTGGTTATACAAGGTATTGAATAAATGACGATCTAAAAAATAAAAAGTATCAAGGCTTCCGAACCAGTCATCTGGTTTTTTGTGACTAACATTGACGACACCAACAAACCCATTTCCATAAGTTGTATCTTGGAGAAGTGCAAGCATTTCCAAGAGTGAAGTAATGTAAGCCTTACTCCATGCAGTTTCAAAATAAATTAAAACCTGCGCACGTCGGTCTGGATCAAATTTCATCTCGGTACGGAGAAATCTAACCTGAATCGCGTCTTCAGGAAAGCCAGAAATCATTTTTTGTAGCAACCGATCCGCTTGTTGCTTTTGTTTGATGAATGAATCAAATCGATCAGCTGCTTTTTTTCCGCTGATCGAACCATCCACTGAGCTGATTGCTGTAATCTTGTTTGCAAGGCGGCTACCAGAAACCCATGCATCGATAGTTACAACCCATTTTGCAGCTAACTTTTCTTTGCTAATCACGTTGTAGTCATCAATGAATCCAGCACTAAACGTCAAGATGTCATCTTTGTTCAGCTTGAAATTCTTAATTTCTTTCTCACTGAGAACGAGAACACCAATTTTGTTTTCAATCGCTTGGCGAAACGCATTCTCTTTTGCATTTTCCATTGTTGATCCAACACCTGTGGCCCGTACGGGTGTACTTGCATTACGGCTGGTCACTGGCGTCGTGGCACAACCGCAGAGGAAAAGAATTGACGTCGCAATAAAAATGCACAAGAGCGCATGAGCGTCGAAAAGTTTGCGCCTCCCAAAAGAGCATGCACTTG
>CAIPID010000219.1 GCA_903865015.1 uncultured beta proteobacterium
AAGGCGCCATGGTCTACGCATCAGCGCTGGTTGTCGTCGGCCTGATCGATTATGAGGTACCCATGTGGGTGGCGATTATTGCCTCCTTCTTTTTTATGGTCCTCATCGGCATCTGTACCGAGAAATTCGTCCTGGGCAAACTGGTTAACCAGCCTCCGATCACGCTATTTATGGCCACGATTGGTCTGAGCTTTCTGCTTGAGGGATTTGCACCGATTTTATTTGGTAACGACGTGCGTCCGATTGATTTGGGTATCGTGGACGAGCCGATTCAAGCCATTATGGATATGACAGGCATCGGCATTTCCAAGCTGGATTTATTTTCCTCGGGCATCATTATTCTTCTTGTGATCCTTCTGGCGCTTCTTTTTCAATACACAAAAGTCGGTCGTGCGCTGCGTGCGGTCGCGGATGATCATCAAGCTGCTTTGTCGCTCGGTATACCGCTGGAAAGAATCTGGACGATCGTTTGGGCGATCGCAGGCTTTGTTGCACTGGTGGCAGGTTTGCTGTGGGGCTCACGTAATGGCGTGCAATATGCGCTTTCTTTAACTGCGCTCAAGGCGCTGCCTGTGCTGATTCTGGGTGGTTTCACCTCAGTTCCCGGGGCGATCGTTGGCGGAATCATTATCGGCGTCTCCGAAAAACTAGCCGAGATTTATATTCCACCCGTTCTGCAGGATGCCTTTGGCGGAAACTTTGGCGGCATCGAGGGTTGGTTCCCGTACATTTTCGCCCTGCTCTTTTTATTGATCAGACCCGAGGGTCTGTTCGGTGAAAAACACATTGATCGCGTTTGAGGAAGAACCATGCTTTATCGTGAAACCGGTCAATTCAAGACCACTTACAAAGCTGACAGCCAGATATTCCCGATTCTGCAAGACAGGATAGGCATGATTCTCTTGCTTGCCTTTGCTGCAATTGTTGTTCCACTCTTTGCACGTGAGTACTGGATCAATGCGATCCTGATTCCGTTTTTGATCTTTTCACTGGCAGCGTTAGGCTTAAATTTTTTAACTGGCTACGCAGGTCAACTGTCGCTTGGTTCGGCCGCCTTTATGGCGGTAGGAGCCTTTGCGACTTACAACTTTCAGCTTCGCATTGAAGGCATCCCTTTCATCTTCTCCTTTATCCTGGGTGGTCTAAGCGCCTCAGTGGTCGGGATCCTGTTTGGCCTGCCCTCGCTGCGCATTAAAGGGTTCTATCTGGCAGTAGCTACGCTTGCAGCACAATTCTTTGTTGTCTGGTGCCTGACCAAATTCCCCTGGTTTTCGAACAACAGCTCCTCCGGTGTCATTAGCGCACAAACTCTAAGTATCTTCGGCTTCAAATTTGACACACCCGTATCAAAATATTTATTAGTCTTATTTTTCGTAAGCGTCCTTGCTTTGATAGGCAAGAATCTGGTTCGCTCTTCGACGGGTCGTGCCTGGATGGCAGTCAGAGATATGGATGTTGCGGCCGAAGTCATCGGCATCCCCTTAATGAAAACCAAACTGATGGCTTTTGCCATTAGCTCCTTTTATTGCGGTATCGCTGGTGCGCTCTATGCGTATTGCTATCTGGGCACAGTCGAGCCTGATGGCTTTTCGCTGGAGCTATCTTTCAAGATACTTTTCATGGTGATTATTGGCGGGGTAGGCAGTATTTTGGGCAACTTTCTGGGGGCTGCCTTCATTCTTTTGCTACCGATATTTTTAGACATTGTTTTGCCACTGATCGCCCAGCTTCTTCATTTGCCCATCGCAAGCGCTGTCGTGTCTCATATCCAGTTGATGGTCTTTGGTGCCTTGATTATTTTCTTTTTGATTGTTGAACCCCACGGCCTGGCCCGACTTTGGCAAATCACCAAGGAAAAGCTCAGATTGTGGCCTTTCCCGCATTAATCCGTTTTTTATAACAATGAGTCGTGATCGTCATGACCTATCCAGGAGATAACCTCATGAAACGCTTTAAATCATCGGTACTCGGTACAGTTCTCACTGTAGCTGCTTGCCTTTCAAGTACTTATGCGGTCCAGTCTTACGCGCAAGATCAGTTTGTTGCGATACCAAGCTTTCGCGTTGGTCCTTATGGACAAAACGGACAGTCCTTTTATGGTGGTTTTATAGACTACCTAACCTACGTCAACATGAAAGAAGGTGGCGTGAATGGCGTCAAGTTCTCCTGGGAAGAATGCGAAACCGAATACAACAATGCCAAGGGCGTTGAGTGCTATGAACGCCTGAAAGCCAATGCTGGCGCCTCAAAAGGCACCGCGCTTCACGTCATGTCAACCGGCATTTCTTACGCGCTGCTCGACAAGACACAAACTGACAAAGTGCCATTGATCATGATGGGTTATGGTCGTACCGATGCAGTCGATGGGTCGGTCTTCCCGTATGCGTTCCCTCTAGTCACAACCTATCAGATGCAAGCCTCGGCAATCGTCAAGTTTCTCGCTCAAAAGAATGGCGGCTCCTTGAAAGGCAAAAAAATTGTTTTCCTGTACCACGACTCTGCCTACGGCAAGGAGCCAATTGCTGCTTTGCAAGCTGAGAGCAAAATCGACGGTTTCAAACTCGTTGAGATTCCTGTCGCACACCCAGGTAACGAGCAAGGTGCCCAGTGGCTGAAGATTCGAGAAGAAAATCCTGATTATGTGATTTTCTGGGGCTGGGGCGTAATGAACCAGACTGCCTTAAAAGCCGCTCAGAAAGTTGGTTTTGCAAGAGATAAGATCATCGGTTCCTGGTGGGCTGGCTCTGAAGAAGATGCAGTGCCTGCAGGCGCGGCAGCAAAAGGCTACATGAGCGCAACCTGGAACGTCGCGGGTAAAAACGTACCTGTGATCGCTGACATCGAAAAAGTGGTCTATGGCGCAGGCAAAGGAAACTTTTCGAACAAATCCAAGATCGGCACCATCCTTTATAACCGCGGTGTTTCAGCTGCGATTGTGACGGTTGAAGCGGATCGTCTGGCGCAAGAAAAATTCGGCAAGGGTAAGCCTGTGACAGGTGAACAAATGCGCTGGGCCTTTGAAAACCTCAACATCAACGATGCTCGCCTGAATGCTCTGGGTGCGACAGGACTGCTGCCGGAAATCAAAACCTCCTGCGATAACCACGAAGGCTCCGGAAAGATCAAGATCCAGCAGTGGGACGGCACCAAGTGGGTCATCATTTCAGACTGGATAGAGGGAAATAAAGCGTTGATTCACCCCCTATTCAAGGCCTCCGCACTTGAGTACGCCAAAGAGAAAAACATCACGCCTGCGTGCATGAATAACTGATTCATTTCTGGAAACTTATGACAGCCCTTCTTTCCGTTAACAATATTGAAGTCATCTACGACCACGTCATTCTGGTCTTAAAAGGCGTTTCCCTTGAGGTTCCAAAGGGGAAGATTGTTGCTCTTTTAGGTGCGAACGGCGCGGGCAAATCCACAACACTGAAGGCTATTTCAAACCTGTTGGGAGCGGAAAGAGGCGATGTCACGAAAGGCAGTATCCAGTTTAAAAACGAACGGGTGGATAAACTCTCTCCGAA
>CAIPID010000220.1 GCA_903865015.1 uncultured beta proteobacterium
GCAGCCGCCAATACCGGCTGATTAATATAAATAGTTTTCTCTGGCACGATCGAAATCATCTTAAGTGATTCTCTTGCGACCTTATCAACATGCGCATTACGCGCATGCTCTGCGCGATCCAGTTGCAGCTGGCGCCAGGTAATGCCTAAATCCCTGGCTGCGGTTCGCGAACGATCAAGCTCCACATACAACTGTCTGGCCTGATAGCGCGCCGTCACCAGCGAGATCGCAGACAGCATCAAAACAGTTGCAACGAAGAAGCACAATCGTCCCATCAGTGCGCTCCCTTTTTACCGCGGCGGGCAGACACGACCGGAGCAGGCGAGAAAGCTGCAGCACCCGCAGCCCCCAAAGGCGTTAACGTTCTTTCCGCGACACGGAGTACGGCTGAGCGCGAACGGTTATTTTCTTTTATTTCTGAGTCAGTCGGCTTGACGCGCGCAAGCGCGAGCAAAACAGGCTGCGGCATTTCACTTTCACGCAAAGGCAGACGGGCATAAGCCGCCTCCGGACGGGAAGCTGCGGCAATGAACTGCTTGACAACGCGATCTTCCAGAGAATGGAAGCTGATCACGGCCATACGTCCGCCTGTTTTCAACAAAGTTAAAGCTGCCTGGAGGGCGCTCTCGAGTTCTTCAAGTTCACGATTGATGTAAATCCGTAAAGCCTGAAAGGTGCGTGTAGCCGGGTGCTGACCCTTTTCGCGCGTGCGGACGGTGCCTGACACGAGCTCGGCGAGCTCGATGGTGGTAAGCAGTGGCCGTGTTGCGCGGCGAGCAGCAATCGCCTTTGCAATCTGAAAAGCAAACCGTTCTTCGCCATATCGAACTATGACCTCCTGCATGTCTTCTACACTTGCCTGCGCCAACCATTGCGCAACCGTTTCACCACGAGTGGTGTCCATTCTCATATCAAGCGGACCATCCCGCATGAATGAAAATCCACGCACGGCATCATCAATCTGAGGGGACGAAACCCCCAAGTCCAGCATCACACCGTCTACAGCGTCAATGCCTCGCGATGACAATGCCTCCAGCATGTCTCCGAACCCTTCATGCACCACAGTCACACGCCCATCCTGCTTGGCAAGTGCCTGCGCCACCTCAATCGCCTGAGGGTCCTTATCAAAGACCACCAGTCTTGCATCCGACCCCAATCTGGCCAATAACGCCCGCGCATGCCCACCACGACCAAACGTTCCATCGACATACACACCCGACATCCGGGCCGCACGCTCTGCATCTAAATCTGCAGACTTAATCGACCGCTTGCCATAACCAGGCACCACCAAGGACTCTACCGTCGGCTCGAGCAGCACTGACCGATGAACGAAATCCGTCACGGCTTAAAACGAAAACTGTGTAAGAACTTCAGGCATACCTTTCGACAAATCGTCGGCCTCACGGCGCGCCAGTGCCGCGGCATCCCATAATTCAAAATGCGCACCCATACCAAGAAGCATCACATCGCGCGACAACCCGGCTGCCACACGCAGCTCTGGCGCAATCAGTACGCGACCCGACGCATCGATTTCCACATCCTGCGCGTTACCCAACAGCAATCTCTGCAACGCGCGGGCCTGCATCGGAAAAGCTGCGATTTGTTCGCGCTTGTTTTCCCACTCACGCCGAGGATATACAAGCAAGCATCCATCCGGGTGGCGTGTAATCGTTAGACAGCCTTGCGCCTGCTCCACGAGAGCATCACGATGCCGAGTCGGAACATTGATCCGACCCTTGCCATCTAGCGTGAGCGCACTGCTACCTTGAAACACCCATTTACCCCACTTAATTGCACAAAAACCTACTTTTCACCACTCTAAGGGAATGAATGTAACCGGTCAAGTCAGAATTTGGATTTTTTTAATGATGTCAAGGACTTAGAACAACTTTTGCATTTTTTATAAAAACATAAATATGAAATAAATCATACAGTTGCAATGCTAAGTAAAAGTCATTAATTA
>CAIPID010000221.1 GCA_903865015.1 uncultured beta proteobacterium
CAACACATCATCAAAACACTGGGGCTCGTCCCTACGCAGGCAGAATAAAAAATGAATCGTAGACGCGTACTGAAAATAATAGGGATTACAGGTACAGGTCTTGCAGCGGCAGCTTTTGGTGCAAGACGATACTGGGCGGACTATCAGGCGAAGCGTCGTACAAACCTGCTCATTGCAGGAGCGGCCCCCATGATCAGCTATATTCAAAAAATTGCGGATGCATTTATTAAAACGCACAAGAATATTGATATCCTCGCCGAAAAAGGTCATTCGTCTGGAGCCTTAATTGCGCTCGAGCGTGGTGGAATCGATATTGCTGTAATGGATCGCAACCTGAGCCAAGACGAATTCAACCTGACCGATCACAATCTATTAGCAGGTATTGACGGGTTAGGTCTTGTGGTGCATCCAGAGTCACCGGTTAAAAACGTGACGATTGAACAAGCACGCTTCATCTTCGAAGGCATCATCACCAACTGGAAAGAAGTTGGCGGGCCTGACGCTCCCATCAATATGTACGGCCGACAAGAGGGCTCGACCACTCGCTCCAGTATTGAGGACATCCTCATGGCGGGTGGACAGCTCTCGCGTCGCATCAAAGAAATGAAGTCTGCCGAACAGGTTTCCAGTGCGGTAGCCAAAGATCCTAATGGTATTGGCTATGTCTCCGTGCGCACCATGCAAGATATCACCCGGGCGCTTTCAATTAATGGCATTGCCCTCAATGAAAAAAATCTGCTTATTAGTTTGTACCCACTCTTTCGACCGATGTTTCTTGTTATCAATGGCGAAAGCACGTCAGATATCGATAAGTTTGTTGATTTCGCGCTTTCAGATCGCGGTCAGAAAGTGCTAGTAGCTACCGGTATGCTCCGTGTCCGTTAAACTCAGATTAAACGTTCAGGTCAGGTTAAAAGAGATTCGTTATGATTGATCCAGAAAAGTATTTTGAAGAAAAACTTGAATTACTTCGCACAGATCGAAAGATTCAAAAACGGATCATTCTTATTTTTATTGTTTTACTGCTTGGCCTAGCAGCCAAATTCACTTACGAACTCATCCCTCGTCACTACGACTTGAGCATGACCGGCGGCGGCCTGCTTTCAAATCGCCATCACTTAGCCAAAATTCTCAGCGAAGAAGCGAATCTTCATGACGTGTCAATCCGTGTAAAGCCCACGAACGGATCGATTCAGGCGATGGATCTGGTCGACGCCGGCAAACTTGACCTTGCCTTTATACAAGGCGGACTAGACTCAAACTACGAAAATATCAGGCACGTTGCGACCATTTCTCCCGAGCTGATTCATGTGTTGGTCAAGCCCGGTATGGAGTCAGTCGCAGATATTCGTGGTAAGTCGGTGAATATGGGAAGCCTTCTTGGTGGTACGCGTGTTGTGGCGAAACAGATTTTTGATATGTCTGGCCTTAAAAATGGCGTCGACTATAAAGAAATGAACTTCAGTGATCGCGACCTGATCGAGATGCGCCCGGAGCGACTGCCAGATGTGATTGTTCTAATTTCATATGCACCATCGGATGTGGTGGATATCATGGTAAAAAAACATCGCTATAGCCTGATGGAGATGCCTTTTCCTCCATCACTAGCAATTCGTTTGGGCTGGGTCGCCGATGCAAAAATTCTAGGCTATATGTACAGCATCGTGCCAGCTGTCCCTGAAAAAGACATCCAGGTAATTGGGGTAAATTTGCATCTCGTCGCAAACAAAAATGTCGATCCCAGAGCGGTGGCGGCCGTCATCGAAACCCTATATGGCCCACATGTCTCGAACCGGTTTGGTCAAAAAATACCTGAATCAAATATGCTGTTGCCATCTGGGTTTCCACTGTCTTCGGGAACTCAACTTTATCTGTCACGTAAAGAGCCATTGTTGACCGAAGCGCTGATGGACAAGCTAAAGGCTTTGTTCGGATTAATTATGACACTGGGATCGACGTTCCTCGTTGTTTTCAAATGGTTCACCATGGAAAAGAAAGATGACGAAGCCAGTCCTGAAGCAAAACCTGAAGAAAACTCCGAAGAAAAAATAGTGGAAAACAAAGAAGTAAAAAGCACTAAAGAACCCAAAAAGGAAAACATTCTTGACAAACTGGGCGAAGCAACCAATCATATAAAAAAACTAACTAGTTGAATGTTATCGGGTCGGTTCAAATGGAAAAGTAAAGGTCGTTTGCAAAGCATATGTAGCTTCCTTTACTTATTTTTAAATATCGCTCATGCCGAGACCATCCAGGTCGCAGTCGCTTCAAATTTCATTCTGCCGGCTCAGGAAATTGCTCAACAATTTTCAAATGAATCTGGTCATCAGATAAAAATTTCATCTGGTTCATCCGGAAAGTTTTTTGCCCAGATCCAACATGGCGCTCCCTTTGACGTTTTGCTCTCTGCAGACACCGCTACACCTGCCAAACTGATTCAAGCAGGTCTCGCTGTAGACCACTCGCAACGAACCTATGCAATAGGAAAACTAGTACTGTGGTCGAATAATCCTGATCTGATTACGGATGGAGAGGCGATCCTTGCAAGAAATCGATTGAATAAAATCGCCATCGCTAATCCTGATCTTGCGCCTTACGGACGTGCTGCGATAGAGACCCTGATAAAGTTAGGTCAATATCAGCAGCTCAAATCAAAAATTGTTTGGGGAGAAAATATTGCCCAGACCCACCAGTTTGTTTTATCTGGCAATGCTGAACTTGGATTTGTCTCCGCCTCTCAAATCATGCGCAATGGAAAAATAATCCAAGGTTCTGCCTGGATTATTCCTGAATTGATGCATTCGCCAATATTGCAAGATGCGGTTTTATTAAATAGAGCGCGGGGCTCAATAGCAGCTCAAAAATTTTTAGATTATTTATCAACTGGTCAAGCACGCGACATCATTCAGCAGTTTGGTTATGGCACACCCTTTCAGTATTGACCGCCATTGAATTGCGCGAGCTCCTCACGCACACGTATCCCGAGCACGAAACACTTGCGATTAAAATTTCAATAGAATTAAATTCACAGGGCAGCGTTCAGTAGCTTGATGTAGTCCGCCTCGGTCAGTGCGTAGGGATTCGTTTTATGCGCGTTATCTGCCAACGCAGCTTTTGCGATCGCTGGAAATATAGACGGATCGATTCCCAAATCGCTCAAGCCCTCAGGCAATCCAAGCCGTTCGTTTAATCTGGCAAAAACCGTTGGAATGTCTGCATCGGC
>CAIPID010000222.1 GCA_903865015.1 uncultured beta proteobacterium
AAGTATTGGCCATCGCACCCGATCAGGCTTATTCCGAAAAATTGATGCCCGTCAAGGTCGGTCTCGATGCCAATGGTGCGGCGACACCCGCCCTGCTTAAAAAGCTGGCGGCGAAAGGCTGGGAAAATATTGATATTGGAACGCTCGAACGTGAGTCCGACGGCAAACAGGATTACCTCGTTGCACGCGGCACCGCTGCAGGCGTGGCACTCAAGGATGTCCTGCAAGGCGCAATCGAAGCTGCGATTGCCGGACTACCGATTCCTAAGATGATGCGCTACCAGCTGACCGACGGCATCACTTCGGTTAAGTTTGTTCGTCCTGCGCATGCCATCATTGCCCTATACGACGACGAGGTGATACCTGTCGAAATTCTAGGCTTAAAGAGTAGGCGTGCGACCTTCGGTCATCGATTCCTGCATCCGCAAACCATCTCGATCGACAGCGCCGAAAGTTACGAGCATCAACTCGCTGATGTGGGCCATGTCGTCGCGTCGTTTGAAACACGTCGCGCACAGATTACCAAGCTCCTCGCCGAACAAGCCACGGCGCTGAATACCACGTTGGGTAACGACCCAGAGGTCGAGGCTTTGTTGGACGAAGTCACAGCGTTGGTTGAGTCTCCGATCGTGTATGTTGGCGCTTTCGAAGAGCGCTTTCTTGAAGTGCCACAGGAATGTCTGATCCTGACCATGCGCCTGAATCAGAAATATTTCCCGCTCTTCAATCCTACAACCGGCGCCTTGACGCATCAGTTCCTGATTGTCAGCAATATGCCGACCTCAAACCCTGCTGCCATTATCGAAGGCAACCAACGCGTGGTGCGTCCACGTCTGGCGGACGCGGAATTCTTTTTCAAGACCGATCGTAAATTACCCCTGCATCAGCGCGTCGAGCAATTGGGATCAATCGTTTATCACAACAAACTGGGCACGCAGTTGCAACGTGTGGCGCGCGTTCAAAAAATCGCAGCATGGATTTCACACGCACTCAATACACAGCCTGAGCTTGCAGAGCGCGCAGCCCTGCTCGCCAAGGCGGACCTGACTACCAATATGGTCGGCGAGTTTCCCGAGCTGCAAGGCATTATGGGCGCCTATTACGCAAAAGGAGATGGAGAATCACCCGCTGTCGTGCAAGCGCTCGCCGAACAATACAAAATCCGTATCGAAAGCCCCGTCAATTCTGACACGCTCACGCCAGCAATTTTGTTTATGGCTGAGCGGGCAGAAACGCTGGTCGGTATCTGGGGAATTGGTTTAGCACCCACTGGCGAGCGCGATCCATTTGGTTTGCGGCGCGCAGCACTCGGGCTGATCAGTGCGTTTGAGCAACTGACTGCGGGTGGCGTATTACAGATTCAGCAAAATGGTCCCCTCACACTTGATGGTTTGATCGAAGCCTCAGCCCTGAGTTTTGAGGCAGGTACGCTTGCCGAGACGACCTCAGCTGAAGTGCATACGTTCATCATCGAGCGTCTGCGCAATCAACTGATACAGCTCCACGACCGTAATGCGGTTGAGGCGGTACTGGCAATCGAGCCGCCGATCCATCAAATCCTCGCACGTGTCCAGGCTGCCTCGAATTTTGCACAAGGTCCCGATGCGGCAAGTCTCGCTGCCGCCAACAAACGGATCGGCAACCTGCTCAAAAAAGCGGAAGACACACTCGGCGCGGTCAATCCAGACTTACTGACAGAGGTCGCCGAACGCTCACTCGCCGAAACAATTGCTCAATTGCAACCCGTAGCACTTCAGCAATTTGAATCAGGTGATTACATGTCAGCGATGCAGACACTCTCACGTGCCCGCGGACCTGTTGATGCATTTTTCAATGACATTATGGTCATGGCCGAGGATAGTGCCATCCGAAACAACCGACTAGCATTGCTTGCGCAGTTGCACGCGCTGATGAATCAGGTCGCCGACATCTCAAGGCTCGCGACATGATTAAACTCATCATCCTTGATCGCGACGGCGTCATCAACGAAGACAGCGCTGCCTATATCAAGCATCCCGACGAATGGATCGCGATCCCGGGAAGCCTCCAGGCCATCGCCCGTCTGCATCAGGCAGGTTGGACGGTGGCGGTCGCCTCCAATCAGTCGGGCCTCGCACGGGGTTACTTCGACACGACCACGCTCACGGCGATTCATCACAAACTACGCAAAGAACTCGCTCAGGTTGGCGGGTCGATCGATGCTTTCTTCGTCTGTCCACATGGGCCCGAGGATGACTGCACATGCCGCAAACCACTGCCGGGTTTGTTCCAGGATATCGCCAGACGTTATGACATCGACCTCAACGGCGTACCCGCTGTAGGTGATTCGTTAAGAGATTTGCAGGCGTCTTACGCAGTTGGCTGCAAACCTTGGTTGGTCGAGACTGGCAACGGAGCCAAAACCATTAAACAAGACGGTGTCCCACCTACTACGCAGTTTGCTCGCGACCTCGCTGCAGCCGTTGATCAGATTCTTTTAGGACACTAAGACCCTATGCTTTTTCTCAGGTCGAGCCTCTACGCCTTATTCCTCATCACGACAGTGATCCCGTACGCTTTTGCCTGCATGCTGTGGTCGTGGGCCCCCCTGCACTGGAGATTCAAGCTCACAATGGGTTGGCCAAGACTCGCCATCTGGGGTGCGCGGGTCATTTGTGGTGTCAGGTGGCAAGTGAAAGGCTGGGAAAACCTGCCTGACGGCCCAGCCATTGTGTTGTCCAAACACCAGTCGGCTTGGGAAACTCTGTTTCTACCCTCACATCTGCCGCGTGAAGTCTGCTTTGTCTACAAACGCGAGTTGCATCGTGTGCCTTTTTTCGGCTGGGGCCTGGCTCTGCTTGCCATGATCCCAATCGACCGTAGTAAGGGCCGTGACGCATTCGAGCAAGTCGTCAAAATTGGCCAACTACGCCTCAACGAAGGTCGCTGGCCGATCATGTTCCCCGAGGGCACCAGAATCGCACCGGGCAAGATGGGGCGATTTAAAATGGGCGGTGCGCTGCTCGCCACGCGCACTAATGCTCCAGTAATACCGATCGCCTTGAATGCGGGTGAATGCTGGGGTCGTAATGCATTCATCAAGCGCCCAGGCATGATTACGGTTTCAATTGGCAAACCGATCCCCTCCACCGGGTTGACCCCGGAAGAACTCAATGCAAAAGTTTTTGCGTGGATCGAGCACGAAATGCAACAACTCAATCCAGAAAGATTTCCAGCAAAAAACGTCTCGCACTCATGAGCCAACTCGATCTCTTGTTGTCTGATGCGGACACCCCGAAACCGGGGTGGACCATTGCACCCGAGAAGCTCGCACCCGATACAAAATGGCGGCTGGTCAAACATGGTGATCACACAGTTGGCTTTGTGTTGACCCGTTCGCGTCGTCGCAGTATTGGTTTTGTAATCGGTGAAGAAGGCCTGCGGGTCACAGCACCCAATTGGGTGACCTTGCAACAAATCGACGCTGCCGTCGTCGAAAAAATGTCCTGGATTTTGTCAAAACTTAAAGACTGGCAAGCCCGTAAAGAGCAGCTTGCGATGTCGCATACTCGATGGCAATCAGGCGGAGAATTACCCTACCTCGGCTGCAAAATCACATTACGCAGCGGCGTACCCGGCCCGCACGTGCCGCATGGCGCTCTATTTTTTGAAGGTGACGCCGACGCACCGCAAGCAGGTCAGGCTTTGTGGCTGCCCCTGCCGCACGATGCCGATGCAAACAGGATGCGCGACATGACGCAATCCTGGCTGCAAGGACGCGCGCGCGTCTGGTTTGATCTACGTCTGAAATTTTTTTTAGATCAGACTGGTCTACAGGTCAGAAAGTGGCGCCTATCCTCCGCCTCCACCCGCTGGGGGTCGTGCACCAGTGATGGCAATATTATGCTCAACTGGCGGCTCATTCATTTTTCACCGATGATCATCGACTATGTGATCGCCCATGAGCTGGCTCATCTGCGCGAGATGAATCATAGTCACGATTTTTGGGCTGAAGTGCAGCAACTCTATCCCGATTACCATACCGCCCGCCAGTTACTCAACAAACATACGCCTGATGGTGTGCCGGAAATCTGAGCAACTGTCGCCGACCGTTGGTATGATCCTCAGATCAATTAAAGTTTTTCAGGAAAAATCATGCGAATTCTTCACACCATGCTGCGCGTCGGAAACTTAGATCGTTCGATCGCGTTCTACACAAAAGTCCTTGGCATGCGGGTGATACGCAGCACTGAATACCCCTCGGGCCGTTTTACCAATACTTTCGTCGGCTATCAGGACGAAACTGAAGGTCCTGTGCTCGAATTGACCTACAACTGGGATACCGACAGCTACGATCTCGGCACCGCTTACGGCCACATCGCACTCGAAGTGGATGATGCCTATGCCGCGTGCGACAAAATCCGGGCATTGGGAGGTAAAGTCGTACGCGAAGCCGGCCCCATGAAACACGGCACGACGGTGATTGCATTTGTTGAGGATCCCGACAGCTACAAAATCGAACTGATCCAAAAGAAAACTGCCTGATCTTTAGCTTATACACACCATGCTGAATATCCTCTGGCTGAGCTTTTTCCTGATCGCTGCAGTGTCTTCGCTGGCGCAGTGGTTGCTGCTCGGCAATAGCCAGATTTTTGCCCAGATGGTGACTAGCCTGTTTGACATGGCTGCGTTATCCGTACAGATCATGGTGGTGTTGTTCGGCACCTTGACGCTCTGGCTAGGTTTTTTGCGGATCGCCGAACACGCGGGCATGGTCAATACACTTGCACGCTGGCTGGGCCCCTTATTTGCGCGCCTGATGCCAGGTGTTCCCAGAGGCCACCCTGCGATTGGCCTGATCACCCTGAACTTTGCTGCGAACGGACTCGGTCTGGACAATGCGGCCACGCCCATCGGTTTGCGGGCGATGCGGGAATTACAGACGCTCAACCCTGATCCAGAAACAGCCACCAACGCGCAAATTTTATTTCTTGTCCTGAATGCGTCTTCGCTCACGCTAATACCCGTCAGTATTTTTATGTACAGGTTGCAGCAAGGCGCACCGGATCCGACCTTAGTGTTCTTGCCCATTCTGCTGGCAACCAGTGCATCGACCCTCACAGGCTTTTTATCTGTTGCCTTCATGCAGCGCCTGCCTTTACGTGACCCTGTTGTCATGATGTGGATATTTGGCATCGCTTTATTTCTGGGTAGTGTCATGGCTGGCGCGCTGAGTTTATCTGCCGCCGCCCTGGCACATATCTCCTCACTGACCGGGAACTTGGTGCTCTTTGGAATTATCGTCATCTTTGTCGCGGTTGGCGCATGGCGTAAGGTCGATGTCTACGAGGCCTTTCTGGAGGGGGCTCGCGAGGGCTTTGATATTGCCAAGGATCTACTGCCTTACCTGGTAGCGATGCTCTGCGCAGTGGGTGTTTTGCGAGCCTCAGGAGCACTCGATATTGCACTGGACGGTATCAGATGGGTGGTCCACGCTTTTCAGGGCGATGACCGTTTCGTCGATGCCATTCCCACAGCACTCGTCAAGCCATTTTCAGGAACTGCTGCGCGTGCGCTGTTGATCGAAACGATGAAATTCCATGGTGTGGATAGCTTTCCAGCACTTTTGGCTGCGACCGTGCAAGGCAGTACCGAGCCCACTTTTTATCTGGTTGCAGTCTACTTTGGCTCAGTAGGCGTACAGCGCGCGCGCCACACGGTCGGCTGCGCACTGCTCGCTGACCTTGCCGGCGTACTGGCTTCCATAGCAATCTGCTATTGGTTCTTTGGTTGAAAATATGAAAATTGTCATCGCCCCGGATTCCTTCAAAGAAAGCCTTTCCGCACCCGAGGTCGCGCTTGCCATCGCGCGCGGAATTAAACACGCCGCGCCGCAGGCGCATATCGTATGCATCCCTATGGCTGATGGTGGCGAAGGAACCGTCGAGGCCGTCCTCGCTGCGACACAAGGTCAGGCTTGCATCAACACAGTTCAAAATGCACTCGGCCGTTCTATTGATGCCCAGTGGGGCTGGTTACCAAATCAGACAGCGGTGATTGAAATGGCCGCTGCAGCCGGTCTCGAACACATTCCTGTAAGTGACCGCGATCCAATGCGCGCCAGCAGTTATGGCGTGGGTGAATTAATCAAACATGCGCTGGATGCAGGCGCAAAACATATTGTGCTCGGCCTGGGCGGGTCGGCCACCAACGATGCGGGTGCCGGCATGCTCCAGGCGCTTGGGTTAGGCTTATTTGACGCAAACGGTCGCACACTTGAGTCAGGCGGTGCAGCGTTGCGCACACTCGCCATGATCGATTCGACCGGCTTGGACGCTCGGCTAAGCGACATCACAATCACGATAGCTTCGGACGTTAACAACCCACTGTGCGGTGTGAAAGGTGCCTCAGCCATTTTTGGGCCACAAAAAGGCGCAACCCCGTCCCAAGTTCAGACGCTGGACGCCGCCCTTGGACATTTTGCCGACCGCTGCATGCAGCACCTTGGCTCGGACTCCCGTAACCAGCCTGGTGCAGGTTCTGCTGGTGGACTCGGGTTTGCTGCCCATGCGTGGATGGGTGCAAAATTCAGACCTGGTGTCGAAGTCGTAGCCGAAATCGGCGGACTCGCCAAGGCCGTTCAGGGAGCCAGTCTAGTCATCACTGGCGAGGGGCGCATGGACGCGCAGACCTTGCTTGGAAAAACCCCGATGGGCGTGGCTACCATTGCACGGCACGCTGGAGTACCCGTCATTGCGATCGCAGGTTCTTTGGGTAAGGACTATCAGGCGCTTTATGCCGCAGGCATCTACGCGGCATTCAGCCTAGTCTCAGGCCCCTGCACGTTAAAAGAAGCATGCGAACACGCTAGCAGCTTGCTCGAAGACCGCGCACAAGACATCATGCGACTCTGGCTCGCAGCCCGACATCACGTGATTTAATTTTTTTAGCTGGCGCCTGCCGCGTGCAGCGCGTCGGTGATAGCGATAAAGCCCGCAACAGATACCTGCTCGGCGCGCCAGGTTGGTTCTATCCCGATCTCTGACCAAGGGATCAATGCGGTCCATTCACCCATCACACCACGCAGCATTTTTCTACGCTGAGAAAATGCGCGCTGAACAACTTTGCTGAACAATGCATGATCCGCCGCCTGAGGGCGATCTGCGCCAAGCGGGATCATTCGCACAATCGAAGAAGTGACGCGTGGCGGCGGATCAAAAGCCTCGGGAGCCACGTCAAACAATTTTTCCATGCGATAGCGATACTGCAACATCACGGACAGCCGACTAAAATCACCACTTGCCGGCTCCGCCACCATCCGATCGATGACCTCGCGTTGCAACATAAAATGCTGATCAATCACATGGTCCGCATAGCCGACCAATGCGAACAGCAACGGACTGGAGATGTTGTAAGGCAAATTACCGACTATGCGCAAATCTTGTCCGAACTGTGCAAAATCAGTCTGCAACGCATCGGCATTCACAATCGTCAGTCGCTCTTCGGGGTAACGATTACGCAACCTCCCGGCCAGATCACGATCAATCTCAATCACCGTCAGGTGCTCAAG
>CAIPID010000223.1 GCA_903865015.1 uncultured beta proteobacterium
ATGTCTCGTGCGCAGTGGAGCGATGGCCAACCGTCAGGGTGCCCAGATCGGTCAGTTGTTTGACGGCTCCAGTGCTGGAGATCGTTGCAGCGATTTGTGCGACACCGCCCATCACACGATCTTTACCGAATTTTTCGTCCAGCGTCTGAATGTGACTCAGACCGTTCAGAAAGGGTAGGAATACGCCCTTGGCACTTGCCCCCTCAAGTGAGGCCAGGGCATCCTCAAAATCAAAGGCTTTGGGGGCCAGCACAATCAGATCGAACTCAGGCTTGAGCTGATCACGGGTAACAGTTTTAGGCTGGATGGTGAAAGTTTCTTTTGGGGTTTCAACAACGAGGCCTTCGGCTTTAATTTTTTGATTCCTTTTGTCCCGCAATAAAAATGTGACGTCAGCACCCGCCTGAATTAGTCGAGCACCAAAAAAACCACCCACACCGCCTGCGCCCAAAATTAGAATTTTCATATTGTTTTACCGAGATTGTGAATTGAAGATGTTGTTGTGCCGCAATCTTTGCACATTTCAGCTCCTTTTGCCTCACATTTATCCATGCAACTTGTTACAGTGTCTAGATATTGAGCGGCAGATAAGCCGTCGCCACTGGAGACGATGTGATGAAAAAAATATTTAGTAATGGTATTGCACGCGCAATCACTACAGGCATAGGCGCTTTGGCGCTGAGTCTCAGTGCCGCAGTGGGTGCGCAGACATATCCCAATCAGCCCATCACCCTTATCCTGCCATATCCTCCTGGCGGAAGTGCGGATTTTCTGGCACGCCCCATGCTTGCGGAATTACAAAAAAAGCTTGGCCAGACTGTTATCATTGACTACAAAGCGGGTGCTGGTGGCACCATCGCAACCAGTGCGCTGGCGAGGTCCAAGCCTGACGGCTACACGATCCTGATGGTGCTGGCCGCACATGCGATTAATGATTCGCTATATCCCTCCTTGCCTTACGATACGCGCAAAGATTTTGCGCCTGTGTCGCTGGTCGCGCGCTTACCTCTCTTGCTCGTGACACGTCCGAGTCTGCAGATTAATTCTGTCTCTGAGCTGATCGCCTATGCCAAGGCTAATCCAGGTAAGTTGAGTTATGGCTCTGCAGGCAATGGCAACACCAGTCATCTGGCTGCAGAAATGTTCCAGACCGCGACAGGCACCAAAATGGAACATATTCCTTACAAGGGGAGTGGTCCTGTGGTGGTTGCCTTGTTAGGAGGAGAGATTGATTTGACGTTTGATAGCTTTTCAACGTCCTATCCCCATGTGCCTACAGGCAAATTCAAGGCGCTCGCAGTTGCCGGCGCTAAGCGTGCCCCATTGCTGCCTGATGTACCTACCATTGCTGAAACCGTGCCTGGTTTTGTGATTGATGGCTGGTATGGCATTCTGGCGCCTGCAGCAACACCCAAGCCTATCGTAGATAAATTGAGTCAGGCCTTTAAGGACGCCGCCAATACACCTTCGGTCAAGGCGCAGTTGAATGCCAGTGGATATGACGTGGTTGGTTCGACGCCCGAGGCATTTGCCAAGACGATCGAAGATGATCTGGTCGTTTGGGGGAAGGTCGTTAAAGACTCTGGCGCTAAGGTTCAGTAGTGCGTCTTAGACCTACGATTATATTTTTCGTATCCGGCTATTTAAATCGCTGAAATCCATCGTGCCTAGCAGAGCCATGTCTCGGTGGATTTCAGCTTGTAAAAGTTCGATCGCCTTTGTAACGCCCGTCTGACCGCCAACTACGGCTGCGTAAAGAAAAGGGCGACCAATAAATACGTGACGAGCACCTAATGCCAGAGCTTTGAGCACATCCGTGCCCCGCCTGACGCCTGAATCCATCATCACTGGCATTGAGCCTGCCGCATGCTTCATTTCTGCAACCATATCTAGTGGCGCAATGGTGCAGTCCAGTTGACGACCGCCGTGATTAGAGGCGATTACGCCATCCAAACCGATTTCGCGCGCGCGGACCACATCCTCCGGGTCTAGAATCCCTTTGAGTAACAGCTTGTGTTTCCAGATCTGCCTGATGTGCTTAAGCGACGCCCAGTTGAAATTATCCCGGCGATGTAACCTGAGTCCGGCGCGCGACAGCATGGGGATGGGTTCTCCACCAAAGTTTTCAAATCGCGGTATGCCATCGGCCAGCATCGGGCGAATAAAGGTATTGATCATCCAGTTCGGATGGCTTAATCCATCTATGAGTAATTTAAAACTGGGTCGTAAGGGAGAGGTGTAGCCATTGCGCAGATCGTTTTCCCGGTTGGCGCCAACCGCGACATCTGCTGTGATGACCAGAGTCCGAAAGCCGCTATTGCCGACCCGCTCGATCAATTTGAGATTGTCTTCTACGTGTGCCGTCAGGTAGGCCTGGAACCAGGCTAATTCATTGACTTGCATGACGTCTTCCATTCTGCGCAATGAGGCGCCACTCAGCACAAACGGGATATTTGCCTGCGCGGCCGCACTCGCAAGGATCCGATCTGCATCGGGCACCGCGACCGCCATGGCTCCCATGGGCGCGATGGCAAATGGCGCATTCCATACGTGTCCGAATGTTTCGGTTTGTGTGCTGCGCGCTGTCGTGTCAACCATGACGCGTGGCAACAATTTATAGCGATTAAAGGCTTCACGGTTGTTTTTGACTGAAACCTCATCCTCGGCGCCACCCTGGATAAAACCAAAGATGCATTTTGGTAGCCTTTTTTGGGCTGCTGTCTCAAAGTCTTGAAGATTCAGGATTGAATTAGCCATTGTCTCTGTGCCGAAGCTTGGGGTTTTCCTCAAAAACTACTTAATGGCAGGCTGTCTGTCAACTCACGCCTCCTGCGTTAGACTAGCGGTATCGTGAAACATGCGTTTCGCGGGTAGGAGATCGGTTTGAAAGACACCTGCGTATTGATTACAGGGGCCACAAAGGGCATTGGTTGGGCATTGAGCAAGCGTCTTTCAGACGCTGGATGTCATGTGGTTGGCATCGCACGCAATACGGCCGAGATCGATTTTCCGGGTTATCTGTATGAGTGCGACTTGTCCGATGCAGGGCAGACCGAAGACGTGTTGCGAACTATTCGCGACAAATTCCCTGTGGATGCCGTGGTCAACAACGTCGGCTCCAATATTTCACAACCGCTCGGTTCGGTCGAACTGACCGCGTTGTTCGAGACCTTCGATTTGAATGTCCGCACGGCGGTGCAGGTCACACAGGCTTTTGTTGAGTCGATGAAATTACGTCGTAGTGGACGCATCATCAATTTGTGCAGTCTGGCTGTGCGTGGCGCGCGTGATGCGACCAGTTATGCAGCGGCTAAAAGCGCCATCATAGGATGCACCCGGACCTGGGCGCTAGATCTTGCCGAGTATGGCATTACGGTCAATGCTGTGGCGCCTGGTGCGATCGATACAGAATTATTTATGAATGCTATGCCTTCTGGTGATACGGGTTTGCAGACCGCCAGCATGGTGCCGATGGGGCGGCTGGGCACAGCAAACGAGGTCGCCGCACTGATTGCATTCCTGCTCTCCGAAGAGGCCGGTTTTATTACGGGCCAGGTCATTGGAATTGATGGCGGTGGTAGTTTGGGCAGCACCTCATAAGCAGCACCTCATAAGCAGCACCTCATAACAATCCATGGCTAAAGTTAAAACCCTATTCGCATGTTCGGAGTGCGGCGGTGTCAGTCCGAAATGGACCGGTCAGTGCCAGCATTGCCATGCCTGGAATACGCTCGAAGAGTCACGCGATCCGGTTGTGACCGGTCAGAGCGAGCATCGCTATGCTCCGCTTGCGACTTCAAGTCCGGTTCGCAGTCTCTCGGATGTCGAGGCGTTGGAGTTGCCGCGCATTTCAACCGGCATCGCTGAGTTTGATCGTGTGCTGGGTGGCGGTCTCGTTGCCGGTGCAGTGGTGTTGATCGGGGGAGACCCTGGGATTGGTAAGTCCACATTACTGTTGCAGGCCTTGGTCGCGATGGCAGGTAGCCAACGCGTGCTCTACGTCACTGGCGAGGAGTCTGCCGAACAAGTCGCGCTGCGTGCGCGCAGACTCGGGTTGCCGGGTGCGGCAGTAGATTTATTCGCAGAGATCAGGCTTGAGGCGATTCAGGCTGCCTTGCTTGAGCAAAAACCAGCTGTTGCAGTGATCGATTCGATTCAAACGGTGTATTCGAGTGAGTTGACCTCGGCACCTGGCTCGGTCTCTCAGGTTAAGGAATGTGCCGCGCAATTGACAAGGCTTGCTAAACAAGCAGGCATCCCGATTGTCATGATCGGACATGTGACCAAAGACGGCACGCTGGCAGGGCCTCGCGTGCTTGAGCACATAGTTGACACGGTTTTGTATTTTGAGGGTGATACGCATTCATCTTTTCGCCTGATCCGCGCATTTAAAAATCGTTTTGGTGCCGTCAATGAGCTCGGGGTGTTTGCCATGACAGATCGTGGCTTGCGTGGAGTCTCCAATCCGTCAGCCTTATTTCTGTCTCAGCATCCTAATGAGGTGTCGGGTACATGTGTGATGGCGACCCAGGAGGGCACGCGTCCCTTGCTGGTCGAGATTCAGGCCTTGGTCGATAGTGCGCATGTACCAAATCCACGTCGGCTTTCTGTTGGTCTTGAGGGTAATCGCTTGGCCATGTTGCTGGCGGTTTTAAATCGCCATGCGGGCGTCTCCACCTCGGATCAGGATGTGTTTGTCAATGCGGTCGGTGGCGTGCGTATTACGGAGCCTGCGGCCGACCTCGCAGTATTGCTTGCGATTATTTCCTCGTTGCGCGACCGACCATTGCCTAAGGGCTTGATTGCCTTTGGTGAAATCGGACTCGCCGGAGAAATCAGGCCGGCGCCCCGCGGGCAGGAGCGGCTGCGCGAAGCTGCCAAGCTTGGTTTTTCAATGGCGATTATTCCCAAAGCCAATGCACCGCGCCAGCCCATTGAAGGCTTGGAGGTGATTGCTGTGGATCGTTTGCAGGATGCGCTGGATCAGTTGAGGCAAAAATGATTGCGCGTTGGATGGTGCCGCTGGGCGTGGCCTGTAAGCAAACCTGGCGCGATGCACGCGCAGGCGATTTGCGTTTGCTGTTAATGGCTGTGTTGGTGGCGGTTGCAGCGGTGACGAGTGTCGCGTTTTTATCGGATCGCGTGGGGCGTGCGCTCGAACGTGACGCCTTGCAGATGCTCGGTGCTGATCTTGTCATCGAGGCTGACGCTGTGATCTCGGATGCCTTGCTTGAGCAGGCACGATCTCTTTCACTCATGGCCGCAAAAACGTATCAGTTTCCCTCGATGGTGGGCGCAGGCGAGAAAGTCCAACTCGCCTCTGTCAAAGCTGTCGAGCAAGCGTATCCGTTAAGGGGTGCGCTGCTCACCACGACGCAGGTGGGAGCGGATAGTCAATCAACGACCGCATCACCAGATATCGGACAGGTGTGGGTGGACCCGCAGATTTTGGCTCAAACAGGTTTAACTATTGGTCAGCAGTTAAAAGTCGGTGACCTGCAACTCAATATTGCGCGCGTCATCACGTACGAGCCCGATCGCGGTCCGCAATTTGTCAATCTGGCGCCCCGCGTCATGATGCGTGCCGAAGATCTCGTGCGCAGCGGATTGCTGGGACCCGGGAGCAGGGTTGGATACGCGTTACTCGTAGCGGGCGATTCGACTGCCATCGAAGACTATAAAACTTGGGTGGGCAGCCGACTCACTCCAGGTCAAAAAATTGTTTCTGTCGAGTCGGGTCGTCCCGAAATTCGCCGATCACTGGATCGCGCGCAGCAGTTTTTAGCGCTAGTTGCGATGCTTGCTGTCTTGATTGCGGCGGTGGCGGTTGCGCTGGCGGCTAGGCGCTTTAGCCAGCGCCATCGACAAAGCATTGCGGTGATGCGTTGTTTGGGTGCGACCCAACGGAGCGTGACAACGATTCTGCTTGGTGAGTTTTTAATTGTGGGCCTATTTGGCTCCGTATCAGGAACACTGATTGGTTGGGGGGCGCAGTCGCTCATGATCCTGGGGCTAGGCGGGTTGCTGGGGACCGACTTGCCTGCCGCGGGTGTGATGCCCGCGATGCAAGGGTTGTTTGCGGGCATCTGGTTATTGTTTGCTTTTGCCTGGCCGCCGTTGCAGGCGTTGCGCACCCAGCCGCCTTCACAAATTTTCAGATCTACGCATACGGCATTTCCTTTGCAAAGCTGGCTGGGCAGCGCTTTAGGTATCCTGGGGTTCGCCGTATTGATGTGGTGGGTTGCGCATGATTTGAAATTCGGTGCTGGATTAGCCGCTGGATTTTTAGTCGCGACATTGCTCTTTGCTGCGGTGACGCGCATGGCTTTATGGGGTTTGTCTGGAATGCGTGGGCATCTGCAGCACTATCCGGTGCTTCGTTTTGCACTCGCGGGTGTCGTGCGTCGGCGTGCTGCCACCATTGCGCAGACGAGTGCTTTGGCGGTTGGCATGATGGCTATTTTGTTGTTGACGATTGTGCGCACCGATTTGATTGCTGGCTGGCAACGAACCTTGCCCGCAGATGCACCGAATCGTTTTCTGATTAATGTGCAGGATGACCAGAAAGACGATGTGCAAAAATTATTGACTGACGCGGGTTTTGCGGAGGTGACTTTGTCGCCCATGGTTAGGGGCAGGCTGGTGGCGCGCAACGGGCAGCCACTGAGCGCAGGCGATTACGAAGACGCACGAGCGCAAAGACTGATCGACCGTGAATTTAATTTATCGTATGCGGCGGTCTTGTCTGATCCAAAGCAGATCATGAGTGGACGAGCGCTTGATCCTGCGGCGGCAGAGGTCTCACTGGAAACAGGGCTTGCGAAAACTTTGCGCTTAAGTTTGGGCGATCAACTTGAGTTTGATGTGGCGGGCCAACCTGTGCATGTGAAAGTCACCAGTATTCGCAGAGTGGATTGGGATTCGATGCGGGCTAATTTTTTCGCCATCATGACGCCAGAGGCCCTCAAAGATGCGCCGCAGACGTGGATGACGGCTTTTCATGTGGATCCGAGCCAAACAGCTATTGTTCAGCAGTTGGTGGCGCAGTTTCCCAATCTGACGGTATTTGATGTTGGCGCTATTTTGGCGCAGCTCCAATCGATTCTTGATAAAGTAGCGGTAGCGGTGCAGGGCCTGTTTGTATTTTCCGTCCTCGCTGGTGCGATTGTGCTGGCTGCAGCACTTTCAGCGACACGCGACGAACGCGTGCACGAGTCCGCGTTGCTCAGGGCGTTCGGTGCGACACGCCAGCAATTAGCCCGTGCCCAGCGTATAGAGTTACTCGCGGTCGGGGCGATGGCGGGACTGCTTGCTGCAGGTGCTGCGAGTTTGTGTGCCTGGGGGTTGTCCGTGTGGGTGTTCGAGTTCGATATGAAATTCGCACTCTGGCCCTGGTTGCTTGGCATTTCAGTTTGCATGTTGGGCGCCTGGCTAACCGGTGCCTTAACTTTGCGTGGCGTATTAAATACACCTCCGCTCGCTATTTTGAGACATGTTTGAATACATGGTTAATTAAATGACTGACACACAATCTTCCGCTATACCTGCTGATCCTGATTCCGTATTCGCGGTGCTGGGCGGTGAGCCAGGTATTCGCGCTTTGGTAGATCGTTTTTATGATGTGATGGATGTCGATCAGGACTTAAAGGTTTTACGCGATGTGCATGGCGCGACATTGACGAGTGCGCGCGATAAACTGTTCTGGTATTTGTGTGGTTATTTTGGTGGGCCTCAGCACTATATCGAACGCTTTGGCCATCCGCGCTTGCGTGCGCGTCATTTGCCTTATTCGATCGGTATCAAAGAACGCGACCAATGGCTGCTCTGCATGGCGCGTGCGATGCAAGATCTCGACTATCCTTCAGAGCAAAGTGATCGCTTGCTTGAGATTTTTTTTGGCGTGGCTGACTGGATGCGTAATCGTGACGATTAATAGCTCTCGCACAGCGGTCTGGCAATTAGACCGCTCCGCCATTTACTACGACAAGATACTTGGTTCTTGCAACGATCCCGTTCGTTGGTTTGATCCACTTAATCCTGATTTGCACGCCGAGCTTGTGCAAGCCGGTGGGCGTGCGGCAGCTTGGTTTATCCATATTGGTGAGCAGGCTTGTGTGTTGCGGCATTATCGACGTGGCGGCATGGCTGCCAGATTTTTACGTGATCAGTATCTGTGGACCGGAGCCGCCAGAAGTCGCGCAGTTGCTGAGTTTGCAATGATGCAATCCATGTGGCTGGCAGGCTTGCCCGTGCCTCAGCCTCTGGCCGCCGGGATCTGGCGCAAAGGACTCTGTTATCGCGCCGCCTTGATTACCGCTAAAGTTCCAGACGCTCAACCACTGGCGCATGTTGTGGATGCCGAGGCGTGGAGTCAGGCAGGCAAAGCGATTGCCAAAATGCATCAAGCCGAGGTCTGGCATGCTGATTTGAATGTGTTTAATGTACTCATTGATCCGCAACTAAATGCCTGGCTGATTGATTTTGATCGTGCCAGGACTGGCTACCTCAATCCTTTCCGTAGATCTGAAAACTTAGCTAGATTGCTCAGATCGGTGCGTAAGGTTTGCCCGGAATTAGAGCAGGATTATTGGCCCATCCTGACCAGTGCTTATGCACTGGAAGAACAAACTTTGTTACGAATCGGACGAGATTGAAATGACCGTTAAAGTGTATGGTTTAAGTCAATGCAGTACTGTCGCTAAAGCGCGTGCATGGCTCGATGCGCATCAGGTGACGTATGCGTTTCAGGACTATCGCGCAGTGCCTGTTAGTCCTGCGGTACTTACAAAATGGGCGAAAGAACTTGGCGGCTGGGAAAAGCTCGTCAACCGCGCCTCGATGACCTGGCGTAATCTTGATGCCGCGCTCAAAGAGCCTACATCGGATGCGCAATGGCTTGAGTTGATTGCGCAGTCTCCTGCTTTGATTAAACGACCTGTGACGGTGTATGACGACGGCTCGGTCACGGTTGGTTTTAGCGATAAACGTTATTCAGAAAAATTCTAGACTGGAATCCATATGCTTTCACAACAAGATCTCAAACAGCAGGCTGCTGATGCGGCGCTGCAATACATCGCCCCGATGCTTACATCGGATGCCGTTATCGGCGTGGGCACGGGCTCTACCGCAGATCTGTTTATCGATGGTCTGGCAAAATTCCGCGGTAAATTTCGCGGTGCCGTGGCAAGCTCTGAGCGCAGCGCTAAACGTCTCACTGATTTGGGTATTCTGGTGCTGGATCTCAATGAGGTTCAAACCATGCCTGTCTATGTGGATGGCGCGGACGAAATCAACGCCCAACTGCACATGATTAAGGGCGGGGGCGGTGCGCTGACCCGCGAAAAAATTGTCGCCTCCGTTGCAAAAGAGTTTGTTTGTATTGCGGATGAGTCAAAGCTCGTCGATGTGCTTGGACGCTTTCCCTTGCCAATTGAGGTG
Source organism: uncultured beta proteobacterium (assembly GCA_903865015.1). Taxonomy (GTDB): domain Bacteria; phylum Pseudomonadota; class Gammaproteobacteria; order Burkholderiales; family Burkholderiaceae_B; genus Zwartia. The sequence goes on from CAIPID010000223.1 coordinate 9,439, forward strand.
TTGCCGATCGCCCGCGAGGCCGTTGCACGTATGGCCACGAGTCTGGGAGGCTCACCTGCGCTGAGAGTTGGGTTTGTGACAGATAACGGCAACCAGATTATCGATGTCTCCGGATTGTCGATTAACGATGCGTGCGCGCTCGAGTTAGCACTCAATAACGTGCCAGGTGTCGTGACCAATGGTCTGTTTGCGATTCACCCCGCAGATGTTGCCTTATTGGCCACGCAGTCTGGCATCCGCCGCCTATGACGACCTGTTTGTGACAAGATCTGTGACATTCATCAAACTGTCATAGTCCAGTTTTAGAATAAGCCATCTATTTCACCTTTGATCGAGTTACGCCATGACCGAACACACCAATAAGCAGTTTGATGCTGATCTCCAGCGTATCCGCACTGAGTTGTTGCAGATGGGCGGTCTGGTCGAATCCATGATTCAAGATGCGATGGACGCACTGAGCTCAGGAGACCTCGGTCTGGTTGAGCGTGTTAAGGAACGCGAAAAAGAGGTGAATCGCTTCGAGGTCGACATTGATGAGCGCGTGACCCAAATTCTCGCGCGACATCAGCCCGCTGCGATTGATCTGCGCACATTGCTCGCTGTGACCAAAATGCTCACTGATATGGAGCGTTCCGGTGACGAAGCCGAAAAAATCGCCACTATGGCGCGACGCCTGCATGAGGATGATCGCCGCTTTATTCCTGTTATCGAGTTACGCCACATGGCTAATTCGATCATGATCATGATGCGACAAGTGATGGACGCCTTTGCCAGGCACGATTCGATTCTCGCCGCCGCTGTAGTGCGCAGCGACAAAGAGGTGGATAAAGAATGGAAATCGGCCCTGCGTAATCTCATCACCTACATGATCGAAGATCCACGCACTATTTCACGCGCGATTGACTTGCTGTTTATTGCGCGCTCGATGGAGCGGATCGGTGATCACTGTAAAAACATGGCCGAACGTGTGATTTATATGGTCCACGGTGCAGATGTTCGCCATCAGGGCGTAAAAATGGCTGAGCGTATTGCGCGCGGAGAAGAGGAGCTGATTGCGGTCGCTAAATCAGAGATCGAAGATCCAGCCAAAGGCTAGTCATAATTAAATTAGTCGC
>CAIPID010000224.1 GCA_903865015.1 uncultured beta proteobacterium
AGAATTTACTGACCGATCCTCAGACAAGCGGAGGGTTGTTGCTTGCTTGCGATCCGGAGTCAGAGTCGGCGGTGTTGGAGTTATTTAAGCAGCATGGTTTTGAGGACGCGCGCAAGATCGGTCAGGTTGTCGCGGGTAAGGGCGTTGTGGTTCGATAATGATTGATCACCAAGATCTGAACAACAAGCCATTACTAATGGCCTGTCCTGCGACAATTCATTCATCTCACCGATATTTTTAATTTGCAGCGCGTTTGGCACCGTCAATAAGCTGATTGATCGCGTTGAATTCTCTTTGCGGTGTGATGAGCTCTTTACGTCCTTGAACCGCATCAGTTAACTCAAGCATGAATGTTGGGTCTGACTCAGCGCGCATGAGTAATTTTGCAAGAGCAACATCATCCTCCGCAGGGAAATACCCTTGGTAATCGTCACCCAGTAACCCGCGGTTACCTGCAATATCCGATGCAAGTACCGGAATGCCAAGTGCGATCGCCTCAGACACGACGTGTGCACCTCCTTCCATTAGGCTGGAGATGACCATCAGACGACTCCTGGCGAGCCAACGCAGGGTGTTTTGATGGCTACGCTGCCCAAGCCATTGATAACGTGTGTCTACCTGAGCAAGTTTCAGCGCCTCGGCGCTTAAGCTTTCTTGCATCGCCATACCCAGGTGAAAAATCTTTATTGGCATGCTCTTGGGAATGTGTTGCAGGGCAATCGCGGTGCGAAGTGGATCTTTCTCATCTCGCAAGTGACCAATCACAGTCACCATGAAGCAGCCCGCGTGTTTTGGAAATACTTTAACAACGGAAATTGATTGATAAATCACTTGGCAACGCGACCGAATATGCAGGGGGATGCATTGCATTGCTTCGGGTTGCAGCAGAATAATTTGATCCGCCATCTCAAGTGAGACTAGTGCTTGCGCATTGCCTGCAGCGAGGTCCCGATAAAGATCGGTGCCCGTCATGATGAGAATCAGTGGTTTGGTGTGATTGTTTTTTTTCCAGGCCTGCATGGCAGCGTGGCTGCGTGTAGCATGCAAGGCAATCATGACGTCCTGATCGCCGCTTTCCCATTGGGTCAAAACTTCAGTCCCGTGTCCTGCAGCTAAAAGATGCTGGGCCCATCGTGTTGCCGTCGTACGATTCCCGTGCAGCGTCCCAGGTTGAGCGGGTGTGACGATGACGATTTTTTTTCTCGCCACCGTCTTATTCTTGTATCGCTCCACGTAGGTTTATTCCGGCTTGACGTTTGCGGTCTTAATCACCTGGCCCCATTTCTGGATTTCGTCTTTTAAGAATGCAGTAGCCTCAGCGGAGCTGCTGCCAACAGGAATGATGCCAAGCTCAATAAAGCGTGCTTTGAGTTCGGGTGACTCAACAACCTCATGTACGGCCTGGGAGAGTTTATTGACAATATCAGGTGGTGTATTTCCTGGTGCGAGGAACATCACCCAGCTTGAGGCTTCGATTGCCGGGCCGCCTGACTCTGGCAGCGTTGGCACATCTTTCGCCGCGGGGAGGCGATCTTTTGCGAACATTCCAATGCCGTTGATTTTTCCGCTGTTTACATGCGGCATCATTGAGCTCGGTACATCCACAAGCATCTGGATATTGTTGGCGACAAGGTCTGCCAGGGCCGGCGCAGTACCCTTGTATGGGATATGAACTATCTCGATGCCAGCTGTATGGGCGAGTAACTCTGAGGCTAGATGTGCCGCAGATCCTACTCCGGACGAACCATAAGAAACCTTGCCTGGATTCGCTTTTGCGTACGCGATCAGCTCGCCAACCGTTTTAGGTGCGAAGCCATTGCTGACAGTCAGGATCAAGGGAGAGATTGCAACAACTGAAATCGGAGTAAGTGATTTAAAGTGATCAAAAGGCAGTCGGCCCTCGTATAGGGTGGCATTTGCCGCATGGGCGGTCAATACCGTCAGGATGGTGTAACCGTCGGGGGTTGCCTTGGCCACCATGTCGGCACCAATGATCGAATTCGCACCGGGTTTGTTTTCAACAATAATGGTCTGGCCAAGCAGCGTTTGCAGACGAGCCGTGACCATGCGCGTCACGTTATCTGTGAATCCACCTGGTGTATAGGGAACAATCCAACGAATAGGCTTTGAAGGATAGGTTTGCGCCTGGGCCGATGCGGTGCAAGCGAGCAATGCAAGCGCGCAGCTAGTGAATAGTTGTTTCATTTTGATCATGTGAATTCCGTTTTTTAATCTAATCGTGCGAAATCAGGTCGCTTGCGCGGACATTTACTTTGGACTGATTTCTCAAGTCTCAGCCCGAAGGATACTTCTGCGCTTGCCAAGCCGCAAATCGGGAATTACCATGCATGAAATCACCTCATAAAAGAAGGTAGGAGACAACAATGACCGATCGCCGTGACTTTCTCGCATCAACTTCAGCCTTAGCCGCTGCGACGCTGTTCCCAAGCCTTGCGAGTGCCCAGTCTTATCCGACGCATACGATCAAGTTTATTTGTCCCTGGCCCCCAGGTGGTTCGACAGACGTTACGATGCGCGCCATGGCAGAAAGCGCAGGCAAGATCATGGGGCAAAGCATCATTGTCGAAAATAAACCGGGTGCAGGCGGCACGCTTGGCGCCGTTGAATTAATTAACGCTAAGCCGGATGGCTATACCTTAGCGCAGATCCCGGTTGGTGCATTTCGTATTCCGCACATGCAAAAAGTCCAGTTCGATACATTGAAAGACTTTACCTGGATCATTTGCATGACAGGCTATACGTTTGGTTTGGTTGTGCCTGCCGATTCACCTATTAAAAACATCAAAGATCTCGTGGCGTTTGCCAAAGAAAATCCAGAAAAATTCACCTACGGTACGCCGGGTACTGGTACCAGTCCTCATCTGGCCGTAGAAGAGTTCGCGCAGCGCGCGGGGATCAAGTTGACGCAAATCCCATTTAAAGGAAGTGCACATAATCTTCAGGCTGTGATGGGTGGTCATGTCATGGGTATGAGTGATTCAACCGGGTGGGGACCCATGGTAGATGCGGGTAAGTTGAGATTGCTTGCGACCTACGGTAGCAAGCGTACGACGCGTTGGCCCGATGTGCCCACCCTCAACGAGTTAGGTTACGAAACCGTTTCGGATTCACCCTACGGCGTGTGTGGTCCTAAAAACATGGATCCAAAAGTCGTAAAAATCATCCATGACGCATTTAAAAAATCACTCGATGATCCTTCCGTTTTGTCTGCCTTTGCTCAATATGATCAGCCTGTCATTTATATGAATACAGCTGATTACACCAAATATGCGCGTGATAGTTTCTTTGCGGAAAAGAAAACAATCGAGCGTCTTGGTATGGCGGGTAACGATTAGAAATTTTTGCGTGATGCGCGTGCAGGATCGCGCATCACAAACCAGAGCAGGCTGAAGACCTGTAGTGCGATCAAACAGATAAACGCTGATTTCAACGCAGCGGAGCCTGTCATGCCGAGCTTGTTGAACGTATCAACTGCAAGACCTATTGCCCACTGAACGGCAAACGTTCCTACAAAAATCATCAGGTTAGCCGTGGTTAGAATCCTGCCGGCGACATAACCGGGAAATGCAAGTGCTGCCTGTGTCTGCAGTAAAAACATAGCGGGTATTACCGGCGCGAACAGTAACCAGCAAACCCATGAGGCCGGACTCTGCCAGATAATCATGATGAGAAAAACAATGGGTATCCACGCAAGGGCAATTAGTGATTGCTTAGATAGGCTCAAGCCAATCCTGAGTAACCATGGGCTTGCTGTTCCCATCACGATGTAGCTCACCATGAGCGAGGCATTCAGATACAGCAACACAATACTGGCTTGCTCTGGACTAAAACCCAGAGTTTGGGTCAGCCACGGACCTGCCCAAAGTGTTTGCATTGCTGAAAAGCCACCGATCGTAAAGACGCAGGCGGGTAAGATTCTTACCATGACAGGGTGCGTCGCGAGTGCCCACAGACTAGTTGTATCCTGATGATTTTTTTGATCGGGTGTTTGACGGTCCGCATCAGTCGTAAAAAAATAAACGCTTAAGGCGCTTAAAAAAAGCAGGGAGCAGGAAAGAATATAAATTGTTCTCCAACCTAACCAGTTAGCCAGAGAGAGCGCTGGTTGCGTCGCTACAAGCGCACCGGTTGCTCCCACTAACAGCATGCTCATCACCAGGCGGGGTTGCTGTGCGGCAGGAAAGCAGCGTCGAAAGTAGTAGTACGAAGCCATGAGGCAAGGCGCCACACCGGCCCCGATCAGGATGCGACCCAGTGAATTCATCCATAATGACTCTCCGAGACCAACCAGTGCGGCACCAATTGCCGCGACCACTAAAAGTGCTGACTCGGTGCGTCTTGCGCCATAACGATCTAACCAAATTCCGATGGGAATTTGCATCGCAGCAAAGGCTAGAAAATAAGCTGATGACAACCAGCCTAGCTCTCCGGCTGAGAGATGAAGATCGGCTGCGAGAACAGGGGCGAGTGCGGCATTCACTGCACGTAGCGCGTAGGAGAGGAAATATCCTGAGGCGAAGGCCAGAAAAATTCGTAGAGCAACCATTCCCGAGATTGAGTGGTGATGCGGTGTCTCTTTTGTGGTTTTATTTTTTGAGTTAAAAGTCATATATCCAACAGAACATTATTAGTTCATGATTAATGCGGATCGCGCTCTTGTAGTTCCGGGTAGGGGCCATCCACTAATCGGTACATTGTGAGTATGAGTTTACTAATCTGTCGACGGCTGATTTTTCCCTGAGGATTGCGGGGCAGGCTGTCTACACTGACATAATGCCGTGGTTGTTTGTGACGCGACATATTACTCAACAGCGCACGTGATTGCTCTTGCCAGCCTTGCGTGGCGTTTTCTGCGACGGCAATGATGATTTCTCCCCAGTAGTCTGAGGCGATTGAGGTGACGCAAATTTGGCTTGCTAGTTCATTATGAGCGAGAACAGCCTCAACCTCATCGGGATTCACTCTGTATCCTCCCGTCTTGATGACATCGGCGACGCGTCCGGTCAGAATCAATCTACCTTTCGTATCAAAATGTCCGAGATCACCCGTTTGATGCCAACCGTCGGGCGCGTGGGGTCTGAGGCCATGTTGATCAATGAGGCCCGCTGACATGTGTGGGGCGCGCAAATAGATTTCTCCATCTGTTTGCTCCTCGTCTGCCTCCTGCGTATCGCTTTGCGTTGACGCGTCGTTGCGGACAATTTTTAACTCTACGCCAGGCGCCGGCCATCCAACACATGCGCCTGAGCCGCATGCGCTTTGCTCAAAATAATCCTGAGTCGCTTGACTATCCAGCACGGTGATTGGATTGACACATTCAGATTTCCCGTAGGTGATGCGAATGTGCGCGCCAAAGAGTGCGCTTGCCTTTTGATAGACGGCAGCGGTGAGGGGTTGTGTGCCTGTGAAAACGCACTTGATGGATTGAGTTTTCTGACCTTCAAAAGCGGAGGTTATTTTTGCCAAGACTGTGGGGGGGGCAAAAATCGCTGCTAGCTGATGGCCTTGCAAAAGTGGTGCGATCTGATCGATATGCACGCCATCGTGAAGAATGACGGTTGCTCCGTGATCGCACCAGGCATAGGTCAGTAATGACGCGCCATGCACAAACGGAGTCATGAGGAGAATTTTTTCGCCTGGTTGCGGCATGAAAGGCAGTGTCGCTTTAAGCAACTGTTCGCCAGTCCAACGTGCGCCGTGGGTGTAGGTAACCCCTTTGGGTTTGCCTGTTGTTCCCGAAGTAAACAAAATCCTTCCTGTGGTGTTGGCATCAACAGCAGGTAGTGCTTTGCTTAAGAGGTCTTGGTTAATATTTTTTTTCTGTTGATTCAGAAGCGTCTTGATATTGATCGTACGTAATCCAGCAGACTGCAGTTCACTTTCGCGCGCTGTGGTAGTGATGACGTATTTAAACTGCGCCAGTTGCGCACACCATAAAATTTCATCTAGGGTATACCCCGAGCTTAGTGGAGTTTCAGCTGCGCCACAGAGCCGAATACCGTAAGATGTCCAGACTGCTTCAATAGAATTGGGTAATAACGATGCCACGGCTTGACCGGGTGCAATGCCAAGCGCGACAAGATAGGTCGCCACGGTATGCGAGCACGTGTTGAGCTGGTTAAAACTAAGCGTTTTACCAAGACTATCCATGACAGCGGGTCGATCGCCAAAGCGCTCGGCGAGCACGCATAAAGAATAAGACCAGGAGACATTCATGAAAAAAAATCCACGCGTTGAAGTTGCCCTTTCTGAAACGCAATTATCCACGCCAAATCACAATCCGTCGCGCAGAAAGCTGCTCGGGGCTGCTTCGGCGATAGCCGTGAGCTCTAGTCTGGGCCTGTCAACCAGTGTACGTGCACAGAGTACCTATCCGAACAAAACGCTGAAGATGATTGTGCCATGGCCTCCGGGACAGGCGACTGATTTGGGTGGTCGCGCGGTCGCGATGGGGTTGTCCCGAGTGCTCGGGCAATCTGTTGTGGTGGAAAACAAAGCGGGTGCGGGCGGCATGATCGGTACAGACATGGCCGCCAAGGCTGTGGGCGATGGCTATACGATTCTCGCTGGCTCAAGCGGTCCGGTCACCGTGCTGCCATTGTTTCAGCCAACTCCTTACGATGCTGAGCGCGATCTTATTCCTGTTGCCATGATGGGCTTGTCCCCATATGTGCTGGTGACCGCGCCAGACTTTCCTGCGAAAGATGCGGCCGCATTGGTCAAGATGATTAAAGAAAATCCTGGCAAGTACACGTTTGCCTCGTCAGGCACGGGTGCGACAGCACATCTGATCACCGAGTCCTTCAACGCTGCGCTCGGATTGAAAGCAGTGCATGTTCCCTATAAAGGATCGTCTCCCGCACTGACTGATGTCGTGACGGGGCGCGTGACATATTGCTTGGAGACTGCCGCGGCGACGATGCCTTTTGTGCGGGATGGTCGTGCGAAAGCCTACGGCGTATCGCTGTTAAAGGGCAGTGTGGTGACTCCCGGAATACCACCACTCGCGACAGCGGCTGGGATTCCCGGCTTTGATCTTGGCGCGTGGATGGGCGTCATGGTCCCTAAAGGTACGCCGAAAGAAATCGTCGAGCAGTTGAGTGTCGCTGTGCAAAAAGTGATGCAGTCTCAGGATGTGGCAGATATATTTTTGCGTATCGCCGTTGAGAACGACTACCGTCCAACTAAAGAATTTACGCAATATCTGCAAGCGACGACGAAGTTATTCAGTGATGTGATTAAGACCAACAACATCAAGCTCGAAGCGAATTGATTTCAGTTGCTGCAGAGATGTTGCGGTCCTTGGTACGCATAGTCCTGATGTTAATTAACCTTGATTCCGGCTTGCTCGATGACTTTGCCATATAGCGCATAATCTTTTTGAATTTCCTGTGCAAAGTCAGCCGAGCTGCCCTGCGCTGCGATGATGCCAGAAACTAATAGTCTTTCCTTGACTGCTGGGTCAGCAAGGACTGCATTGATTTCTCGATTGAGTTTTTCAATGATGCTGGACGCTGTACCTGCAGGCGCGAGGATCCCTACCCAGGAGTTGAGCTCGACCCCCGATATGCCAGACTCTGCAAACGTCGGGATGTCAGGAAAGGCGACAGATCTTTTTGCACTCGGCACGCCCAAGGCGACGAGCTTGCCTGACTGGATATACTGGCTGACTGAGGAGGCGGAGCTAAAGGCCAAAGGTGTATGTCCGGCGGTGACATCTGCTGCAGCGGGTCCGCCACCTTTGTAAGCGATGTGGACCATGTTCGCTCCGGATTTTTCCTTGAGCAGTTCACCCGCGACATGCGTAATGCTGCCATTGCCGGATGTGCCAAAGGACAGGCCTTGCGGGTTTGTTTTAGAGGCCGCCACCATTTCTTTCAGCGTTTTAAAGGGCTGATTAGGGTTGGCGACCAGAATGATTATGGAGTCACCCAGCTTTGCAACGGGTGCAAAGTCTTTCAATGCGTTAAATCCTACTTTTTCGTACGCATGCGGATTGATGACCAGTGTGCCATCTAGCGCAAGTAATAGCGTGTATCCATCGGGTGCAGCAGTCGAAACGAGCTGCGCGCCAATGTTGCCGGATGCGCCAGGCTTGTTTTCGATGATGACTTGTTGATTCAACCGTCTGGATAATCCCTCCGCCACGATTCGACCGCTCGTATCTGTGACGCCGCCGGGAGCAAAAGGAACGACGAGACGAATCGGTTTGGTGGGATAGGCGTCAGCTGTGGATGTACCGGTTTGAGCGAAACAGCCATGATTCAAACCCGCCGCAAGCAACCCCCAGAGTGCGGTCATGATTAGCGCTGATGTTTTTCTTTTCATGTTTTGCTGGCCTCAATGTCTTTGCGGATACGGGAAGAAATAAATCCTTCGGATGTCTCAAATTCGAACATCAGTGAATAGTGATTCAGATCTTGCATGGTTTGATAATAGACTGCACAGCCTTGATTTTTGAGGTGTTCAGCAAACCTACTCGATTCACGGATCCAGTCGCGGGGTTCCCCACCACCCACCAGAATTTCATATGAGGTTTCCGGATTGAATTTGAAACGTAATGGGCTCATTGCATGGACTTCTTCGGGCAATAGTCTGATTTCTTCATTGACGGAAATTTCGAGCACGGGCTCGACGTCGTACACGCCGCTCAACAGGTATGCTTTTTTGATAATGCCAGGGGGTAATTGATAAGACTCGCCAGTTTGGGCGAGAACCGCGGCCAGGAGATGGGCGCCGGCTGAGTGCCCAGAGACATAAATTTGTTTAGGGTCAAAACCCCAGCGTTCAGCTTGTGCTGCAAGCCAGACTAAACCATCTTTGACTTGCTGGACTATTTCAGAGAGCTTCACAGCGGGACAGAGGTCGTAATTCATCACTGCGACCGAGCAATCTGCACTCAGCAGGCCGTTAGCCACAAAGCTGTAGTCTTTTTTATCCCTGGCGCGCCAGTATCCCCCGTGCAAAAACACAACAAGTGGGCGTCCGGCTGTCTTGGCGGGAAAGTAATCCAGATCCGCTAGCGGACCATTTCCATAACGAACATCAGAATCAAATTTATAGCGCGCACGGGCTTCTGCGCTCAGTTTGTCGCCGCGAGAGGTATAAATACCAACGTCTGGAACAGTTGTGCGAGGGTTGAACTGGGATTCAATTGCTGGATTCATGGTGTCTCGAGCCTGTATATGTAGTTTCTATGTAGTTTCTTATGTAGGGATTTCACTGTTCTCTACAGTTTTAACTTACTTTGTATATAGAATAGAATGAGTTTATCCGTTAGGTATAAATGGAGTTAGATAAAAAATGATCAGGGAAGCGAGATGAGCGAAATGCGTTTTGAATCACCTAAAACGGTTGAGGCGGCTTCGGCGCTGCTGGCCGCAACACCAGGACTTGCCAAAATCCTGTCCGGTGGCACGGATTTGTTAATCCAGATGCGTAACGGCATGACCAAACCAGAGTTGGTGCTGGACGTCAAAGGAATCAGCGAAATGACTACCGTGGCGATTGAAAACGGTGGATATCGTTTTGGCGCCGCAGTGCCTTGCATGCACCTGGTTGAAAATAAAGCCTTTGCCAGCACTTGGCCAGGCGTCATCGATGGTGTCAATCTGGTAGGGTCTGTGCAGGTCAGAGGCCGCGCATCGGTCGGTGGCAACGTCTGTAATGCATCTCCCGCAGCCGACACGGTCCCTGCAATGATTGCAGCAGGTGCCGTGGCACGCATTGTCGGTCCAGCCGGCACTCGCGAGATACCTGTCGAGCAGATCGCCGCAGGACCTGGCAAAACGACCTTGACCAAGGGCGAGTTGGTGACCTCTTTTTTCCTGCCCCAGCGTGCTGCGCGCTCGGGCGATGCTTATTTACGATTTACGCCGCGTTCAGAGATGGATATTGCCGTAGTCGGTTGTGGCGTGAGTCTGACCATCGACGAGAAAGGTATCTGCACACACGCGCGCGTTTCGCTAGGTGCCGTAGCTGAGCGTGCCTTGTTAGTGCCAGAGGCCGCTGCGGCCTTGATTGGTACATCGGTTGACGAAGCAGCGTTGACTAAACTTGCTGCTGCGGCAAGTGCCGCAGCGCGTCCGATCGATGACAAGCGCGGAACCAAAGCGTTCCGTATCAAAGTAGCAGGTGTGCTGGCTCGCCGTGCGGCAGTCGTGGCCTTGAACCGAGCCCAGGGGAAATAATCAAATGTCAAAGCATCATGTATCAACGGTCATCAACGGTGACCCGGTAGAATTTTTGTGTGAAACACAGCAGACGTTGTTGAATGTACTGCGCGATGATCTGGGCATGACCGGTACGAAAGAAGGTTGTGGCACGGGTGATTGTGGCGCATGTAGCGTGACCATCGATGGTCGTATGGTGTGCTCTTGCCTGGTCCTCGGGGTCGAGGCTAATGGTAAATCGATTCAGACAGTCGAAGGCATGGCCAACGGAACTGAACTGCATGTATTGCAGCGTAAATTCCTTGAGCACGCTGCGCTCCAGTGCGGTATCTGTACACCAGGCTTCTTGATTGCCGCACGAGCTTTGCTTGAGCGTAATCCTGATCCTACTGAAGAAGAAGTGCGTTTCTGGCTTGCAGGCAACCTCTGCCGTTGCACGGGCTACAACAAGATCATTGACGCAGTGCTCGACGCTGCGCGTGAATTGCGCGGAGCCTAAGCCATGACAACACATCAAAATTCAACTAAAGCCATGAAAGTTGTTGGTACCAGCCCAGTGCGCCCGGATGGTATTCAAAAAGTAACCGGGGTCGCCCAGTACGGTGCCGATTACTCTTTGCCAGGCATGCTGTGGTCGCAAATTTTGCGTTCCCCCCACGCGCACGCCAACATCCGTTCGATTAATGTCGACAAAGCGCTGGCATTGCCTGGCGTCAAATGCGTGATCACGGGCAAAGATTTTCCTGAACACAAGTTTGATTACGTTGGTCCTGAGCGTGTGGCAGTGAACTACTGGCACATGACGCGCAACATCATGGCGCGCGAAAAAGCCTTATACGAAGGTCATGCCGTGGCCGCTGTTGCCGCATCGACGCGCGCGATCGCAGAGCAAGCCATCAAGCTGATCGAAGTCGACTACGAAATACTTCCTCACGTCATTGATGTGGATGAGGCGATGGCTGACAATGCGCCATTGTTGTTCGCCGACATGGTGACACGCGGTGTTGAGCCAGCACCCACCAAGCCTTCAAACGTTGCTAAACGTACAGAGTTTAAAGTTGGTGATCTGGATGCAGGTTTTGCATCCGCTGACGAAGTCGTCGAAATGAGTTTCAAGACTGCGGCTGTCCACCAAGGTTACATTGAACCGCATGCCTGCCTGGCACGCTATGGTGCTGACGGCCAGAGTGAGCTCTGGTCCTCAAGCCAGGGGCATTTCGTGGTGCGTGGTTATACCGCCAAACTGCTCGGAATGAACTTAAGCGATTTGCTGGTTCATCCCGCTGAAATCGGCGGTGGCTTTGGCGGAAAAACTGTTGTCTATGTTGAACCTGTCGCCTTGCTGCTTTCCAAGCATACGGGGCACCCTGTCAAGATCATGATGAGCCGTGAGGACGTCTTTAAAGCGACCGGTCCGACTTCGGGTTCATCCATGACAGTCAAAATCGGCGTCAAGAAAGATGGCACGATTGTGGCGGCCGATGCCTTGTTGAAATTTCAGGCTGGTGCCTTTCCTGGCTCACCAGTGATGAACGCAACGATGTGTTCATTCGCACCATATGAGATTGCCAATACGCGCGCGATCGGACTTGATGTGGTGAGTAACCGACCTAAGTCGGCAGCTTATCGCGCACCGGGTTCTCCTATATCCGCGTTTGCTGTCGAAAGCGTGCTGGATATTCTGGCTGCAAAAATTGGTATGGATCCACTCAAGCTGCGTTTGAAAAACGCTGTGAAAGCTGGCTCACCTACATCTTGGGGGCCTAAGCACTCGCATGATGGCTTTGCAGAAACGATTCAGGTTTTGCTTGACCACCCAGAATACAAAAAGCCTCTGGGCAAGAATCAGGGTCGAGGCGTTGCCTCGGGTTTCTGGTTTAACGGTGGCGGCGAGTCAACAGCAAGTGTGCACATCAACGAAGACGGCACAGTCATTATCGCCACAGGTAGTATGGACGTTGGTGGTTCGCGTGCCTCGATGGCCTTGATGGCTGCCGAAACACTTGGCGTGCCCTATGAGATGGTTCGCTCGACAGTGGCTGACACGGGTTCTATCGGCTACAACCATGTCACAGGTGGCTCACGCGTGACGTTTGCAACCGGTATGGTCGTTGTCGATGCATGCAATAAGATCATCGACGAGTTGCGTTTACGTGCCGCCCTGATGTGGGATGTCGATGTCACCGGTGTGATTTGGGAAGACGGCTATGCAAAACCAGCTGATAAAAGCGTTGGTGATTTCGAGCCTCTCTCGCTCAAAGCTATTGCTGCTAAACGTGCCGTCACGGGAGGACCGATCGGTGTTGAAGCATCGGTCAATGCCGGCGGTAATGCTCCAGGCTTCTCTACCCAGTTCTGCGATGTCGAAGTCGACCCGGATACAGGCAAAGTCACTGTGCTGCGCTTTGTCGCAGCGCAGGACGTCGGTCGCGCGATTCATCGGAAATATGTCGAAGGACAGATTCAGGGTGGTGTCGTACAGGGTATTGGTTGGGCCTTGAACGAAGAATACATCTACGACAAAAATGGTCGCCTGGCCAATGCGGGTTTCCTGGATTACAGGATGCCTGTCGCTTCAGATTTACCGATGATCGAGGCTGTGATTGTTGAGGTCCCTAATCCCTTGCATCCTTTCGGTGTCAAAGGTGTGGGCGAAGCCAACATTGTGCCTCCAATGGCTGCGATGGCCAATGCGATTCATATGGCGACAGGCTGTCGCATGACTGAGTTGCCCATGTCTCCTCCAAGGGTGCTTGCGGCGATTGAAGCAAAAAATGGTTGATACTGTTCTGCCTCAAACCGTCCGGGTGATGTTTACCGGCGGTTTCAGCAGACGTTATACCAACGGGGTCAGGGAGTTCAATGTGCAGGCCACCACCGTGCGTGGTGTGCTCAGTGCAATGGACAAGTTATACCCTGGGCTGGCTGAACACCTCGAAGAAGAAACCTCCATCGCGATCGATGGTGTGATTCATGAGGTGGTCTATACCCAAAAGGTCCCTGCGGGTTGCGAGGTATTCTTTATTCCCCGGATTGAGGGTGGCTGAGCGCCTGCCTGGCCTGGTCTAGATAAATCGGATTGATATAGGATTTTGCGCGCGTCTCGGCGCGTTTTGGCACGTGCCTGAGCAGGGCACTGACATCGATCAGAGTCTGGATTGATTCTGGATTGGCCGCTGCGTTTCTGGGGAAAATTTCCGCTTGCGTATATTCATCCCATGCACGATCAGCGTACTGGGCACTGATGCCGGTTTCTCGCTTCGCTATCGTTTGGCAGCCTTGTTTATTCGCATAAAACCATTCATGCGCACGGATAAACGCTTTCATGAAAGCGACCGTTGTCTGATGATGCGCGCGGGCCCACCTGCTATCCACATTCAGTGATGTGAACTGAAACCAGGGGAATTGATCTCTCGGCTCACAGAGTGAGTTAAAGCCCAAGTCTAGAGCAATGTAATTTAAGGGTGCTCCTTGGAGTCCAGCATCAATTTCGCCTGACTGAAGTTTTTCCCATCGACCCAGTATTGGGCCAACGGCAACGATGTTGTAGTCCTCGGGATAATGCAGTCCGTGCGACGCCATGATTTTCATGACCAGGGATGAGCTGCCCGCCTGGACCGAAGACACACCGATGGTGCGTCCTTTCATATCAGCAAATGAGTGAATGTCTTTCCCGGAAATCAGGGAGAAGGGGAGTCGGTTAACGTTGCCACCAATGATCTCCAGATGGCCGCCGCTTTCACTATCGAGAATGATGTGTTCGGTCACGCCTAGCGCGAGATCCAATCGACCGTCCTGCAGGCGCGTCCAGACCTCGTCGATTGGCTCATATAGTTCAATAGATACGTCCAGGCCCTCTTGTTCAAATATGCCCGTATGCGCGGCGATCCATATGGGCATATTGAAATAGTTGCGGGAAATCGCTCCCAGACGTATTTTTTTCATTACAGCATCACTTCATTACTTTGGTGCGAAATCGATATGTTTGACGAAGACGATATTGCCTTTGTCATTTTTCACGATGTTATAACCGTGCAGTCCGTCACCATTCTTGTCGAAGTTATAGGTGCCTTCAACACCTTTGTAGCCCTGGATTTCATGCAATGCTTTCTTGATGTCATCCGCTTTTGTGCTCTTGCTGTTGGTAATGGCCAAGGCAAGCAGCTTGACGGCATCGTAGGCCCATGCTGAATATAAGTCAGCTTCAAGTTTATATTTCGCTTTGTATTTTTCTGAGTATGTTTTGGTCTCAGGGCTAGAGTCGATTGCATAGTCCGCAATCGAGTACGTATCAAACAGCGCTTCTCCTGCCAGTTTCATCGCGGTGTCGGTTGACAGGGAAGGTGAGCCCACCCATGTTGCGTTTACACCGAGTTGACGAAGTTGCTTGGCGAAAATGCCAACATCAGGGGAGTTGGCAATGTAGGTAGAGATGATATCCGCACCAGATTGTTTGATGGCCAATACGATCGGTGTGAAGTCCTGTGAGTTGCTGGTAAAGCCTTGAACTGATACGGGTGTGACACCCAGTGCCTTGAGCGCTTCGACCAGATTATTTTTACCGCCATTGCCGAAAGCATCGGTTGAATGAACAATGGCCCATTTCTTGAGTTTCAGTGTATTGACACCGTAGTCTGCGATCACTTTTGCTGAGTAGCCGTCGTTCGGACGCGCACGGAAAATCCATGGGTTATTGACGTGAGTCAGACTGTAGTCTGTACCGCCGACCACCATGGGTAAACCAGCCTTGGCAACGGTTGGTGCGACCGCTTGAATCTGGGTGCTGCGCACGGATCCAATCAGTGCTGTCATGTCCCCACCGCTAGTGAGCTTTGAGATAGCAAGAACGGAACCTGGGTTGGTACTTTGGTTGTCTTCCGCACGTAATTCAAGCGGACGGCCGAGCACACCACCCGCAGCGTTGATCTCTTCGACCGCCATTTTTGCACCGTTGATCTGGTAGACGCCGGCTTCAGCGTTTGGACCAGAGCTTTCCGCCATCATGCCGAATTTAATCGGATCCGCAGCTTGTACGTTGATGGTCAACGCAGCGAGTAGGGCTGCGGCACTTAAAGAAAAAATTTTAGTTTTCATTACAAATCTCCAGTCGTTCTTATAAGTTTTCATTCAAAAATTTCACATACGTTTATTTCTTATTACCACCACCTAAGTAAGCAGATCGAACTTCTTCATTATTCAGTAATTGCTCGGGGGTCCCTTCTACCGTTAGTTCCCCCGTGACCAGGACATAGCCACGATCTGCAACGGATAGCGCCATGTTAGCGTTTTGCTCAACCAATAAAATTGTCATGCCGCGATCACGAATTTTGCGGATTGTGGCAAAGAGTTGTTGCACGATTAAGGGTGCCAGACCAAGCGAGGGCTCGTCCAGTAAGAGCAGTTTTGGTTTAGACATCAAGCCTCGGGCGACCGCGAGCATTTGCTGCTCTCCACCTGACAAGCTCCAACCCAGTGAGCCTGACAAGCGTTCCAGAGGAGGGAAAATCTCAAACATTTCCTCCACCTCGGATTCCAGCTGCGCGCGACTGACGTTTTTACGCGACGAGCTGCCGATCATGATGTTTTCTTTAACGGTCAACCCAGGGAAAATTCTCCGACCTTCTGGGACATGCGCGATACCGCGGCTCACTGTTTTTTCAGAAGGAATGTTCAAAACAGTCTGTCCGTCAAACAAGATGTCGCCGCTTGTGACCGAGACCAAACCGGAAATGCTGCGTAAGGTCGTGCTTTTGCCGGCACCGTTGGCGCCTAGCAATGTCACGATCTCGCCTTGATTGACGTGAATCGATACGCCTTTGAGAGCTTGCACATTGCCGTAGTAACTTTCTACATTTTTAAGTTCAAGCAGCGCCATGTGCACTCTCCCCCAGGTAAGCGGTGATCACATCAGGGTGGCGCAACACATCATTCGGTGCGCCTTCTGCAATTTGTTTGCCGAAGTTCAGGCAGGTAATGCGATCCGATACCTGTTCGATCAGACCAATATCGTGTTCGATCAGGAAGATAGTCAGTCCATGGCCTCTTAACCGTTTAAGCAAGGCGACGAGCTCTTGTTTTTCCGTCTGGTTCAGGCCGGCCGCAGGTTCATCGAGCAACAAGAATTTAGGATGTCCAGCGAGCGCTCTCGCAATCTCCACCAGTCGCTGGTGACCATAGGGCAAGTTTTGCACAATGACTTCCGCATTTTCCGCCATCCCGACAAATTTCAAGGCCGATAGCGCACGTTCTCGAAGAGCGGCTTGTCCTGGCGCGATGGGGTTATTTTCACGTTGCGCACCAATCATCACGTTTTCAACGACCGACAGGGCAGGGAACAAACGGATATTCTGAAAGGTGCGTCCCATGCCAAGGCCTGCGCGTTCATAAGGCGCGAACGCGGTGATGTCGACACCATCAAAGGTCATTTTCCCTGCGGTCGCTTTGTAAATGCCACTCAGAATATTCAGTGTGGTTGTTTTGCCCGAGCCATTGGGACCGATCAAGGCATGCACCGTCCCACGCGTCACCTCAAGGGTGATTCCGTCTACCGCACGAACCCCACCAAAATGTTTCTGTACATTTTCAAGTTTGAGAATGGGGGTCGGATCTGTAATGGGGACGGCGATATCAAGCGTTGCGATGGCATCGATATCAATCGGCGCGATCTTTCTATACTTTGCCGCACGCGAACTGATCAAGCCCCAGATACCGGTTGGCAGGAACACCATGATCAGTATCACAGCCAGACCGTATGCCGCCAGGTAAACCTCTTTGAGAAAGCGCAACCATTCTGGCAGCAAGATCAACAAACTGGTTCCCAGTACGCCACCAAAAGCAGATTGTGCACCACCGAGCAGGACCATGGTCAAAAACTCAACCGAGCGGGCGAAGTTAAAGTTGTCCGGACTGATGTAAGCGAAGCCTGCCGCATAGAGCGCGCCGCCAAGACCAGCCAGGCCCGCGCTGATCGTAAAGGCGATCACTTTTACTTTCAGGCTGTTGACACCATTGACTTCCGCGGCCAGTTCATTTTCGCGAATCGCACGCATCGCGCGGCCTGTGCTTGTCTGAGGGAGTTTCCAGACAAAATATATTGCAGCGTATAAAACGACGGCACACATCAACAGGTACGCGCGATCGTCTGAAAGCGTGTAGCCAAAGAGCGTAGGTCTGGCGATCCCAGCAATACCGTCAGGTCCTTTGGTGAAATCAATCCAGTTATTCAGTATCAGATCGAAGATCTGCTGAAAACTGATGGTGATCATCGCGAGGTAATGGCCCTTCAAGCGAAGGGTCGTCAGGCCAAGAATGAAACCAGAGAGGGTCGCGACAGCAATACCGAGTGCCAGTGTGATCCAGAAATTCAATCCCGCATCGACGGTGCCTAAACCGACCGCATAGGCACCCAAGCCAAAAAACGTAGCCTGTGCGAGGTTGATTTGACCTGTATAACCCAGCACAACCGTCATGCCCAGCACCGCGATAGAGTAGGTCACCGCTTGCATGAAAATATTTAGAACATAGGGTGACACCTTAATGAAGTAAGGCAGCACCGCAATCAGCAAGCCGATTGCCAGAAGTGTTAGGATCTTTTTCATGCTTTCTCCGAAATCTTTTCACCAAAAATGCCCTGAGGTCTCAAGAGCAGAAAGATGAACAACAGGAGAAAAGCAAACGCATCTTTGTAAGGAACTGAAATGTAATGTGCGCCAAAGGCCTCGACCACGCCCAGCAGCAAGCCGCCAACGATCGAACCTGTGACATCACCAAAGCCGCCAATAATCGTCGCAGAAAATGCTTTGAGCGCGATGATGGATCCCATGCCAATCGAGACGAACAATACGGGTGAGACAAGAATCCCAGCCACACCACCCAATATCGCGCTGTAACAAAAGGTGAAGGCGATCATTGTTGCGACCGGTATGCCGACCAGTCTCGCCATATCCTTGTCCTGAGAGGTCGCCTGTAGCTTCTTGCCGAACAGGGTACGTTCAAATAGGAAATACTGAAAACCAACGGCGATCGCAGTCACGCCCAAAATGGTGAGGTATTGCGTGTCCATGAAAACCCCGCCGATCTCGATCGCGGAGGTTTTAAAGACTTTTTCCATGGGTCTTGGCTGAGGACCAAAGAAATACAGAACCGTATTCTGCATGAAAATCGATGCCCCAAGTGTGCTGATGATCACTGGCAAAAATGATCGATGTCTGAGGGGGTAGTACACCCCCAGGTTGAATATCAGACCAAATACACCCATCGCAACCAGTGCGAGTAGGATGGCTAACCAGTAAGGGGCCCCGGCAGCGAGGAAGGCCACCATCGAAAAACCACCCAGCATGGCGAAGTCGCCCTGGGCGAAATTAACGACGTTTGTTGCGCGGATAATCAATACGAATCCGAGAGCGACGAGGGAGTAGATAGCCCCGAGAGCAAGGCCTGAAAACAGGACTTGCAAATTGATCACAATAAAATCTGACACTTTGTCTCCAAATATTCATCGCTCACCTCTTAACGGGCGCGCTTGACTCATTATCAATGAATTTTGGTCAAAAAAAACCCTCATTAAATGAGGGTTTGCCCTGTATGTAATGGCTAAGTTGAGCGATGCACTCAGACTTGGGGTCCCCACGGTGCACCAAGCATCAGTTTGTTTTCCTGGTTTTGCAAAAGCGGACGTAACTGCTTAGCGAAGTTCATAAACTCAGGATCACTGAAAACGCCATTCCAGAATGCACGACGATCTGCTTCATCATCAAACTTCCAGAGATGGATGATTTGATTGAGCGCGCCAATATCACCCGTGAAATAGCTGCACAGTTTTTCAGGATGTTTTGACAGTGCAGGCCAGCCGAGTGTTTTGTACAACTCGATGACATCGTTCATTTTGCCGACCGTGACAGTGTAGGTACGTAATTCGTAAATCGCCATGCTATGAATTTCCTCTTTAAAATGAGTGGTCTGTCTTATTGCGCCTGTTGCGCGCCGCGAATCAGTTTGCCCGGTTGCGCCCCGGTTGCTACGCCATCGCGGTAGGTTACGACACCCGAGACAATGGTCGCGCGATAGCCATCCGCAATTTGTCCGAGTCTGCGTCCGCCGGCCGGCAAGTCATACACGATCTTGGGGGCGTGCAGGTGTAGCTTCTCAAAATCGATGATGTTGATATCGGCTTTGTACCCTGGCTTGAGCAGTCCACGATCGTTGAGCCCAACCGTCGCAGCGGTATCCTGGGTCTGCCATTTAACCAGTTGTGCCAGAGGCAGTTTTTCACCACGTGTACGATCGCGTGCCCAGTGTGTCAATAGATAGGTCGGAAAGCTTGCATCACAGATAAAGCCGTAATGCGCGCCGCCATCGCTCAGGCCAGGTACGGTGTCGCGGTCCAGCAGCATTTCACGCAAAACCTCGTGATCTTTTTCGAAATAGTTATACAAAGGCCTGTATAGCAGCGCCTGTCCATCGTTGCCGAGGAGAATGTC
The DNA here is from genome assembly GCA_903865015.1 of uncultured beta proteobacterium. Taxonomy (GTDB): domain Bacteria; phylum Pseudomonadota; class Gammaproteobacteria; order Burkholderiales; family Burkholderiaceae_B; genus Zwartia. The sequence continues at coordinate 19,673 of CAIPID010000224.1, forward strand.
ATAGGCGACTTCTGCTGCGGGTCTGCCTTCGCGTGCGGCAATCGCGGCAATGCTGGTGTCCGGGTGCGGCTCATATTCCGGTGGATCACCAAGAGGGTAAAGGTTTTCAAAGTTAGCCACACGACGCTTGTACATTTCTTCGTGGTGCTCTTCGGAAAGAATTTTTGCCCGGATCTCTGGATCACGTAATTTTTTCAGGCGTTCATCTGGCGGTAAGTCTTTTAATGCTTCGTAAGTAGGTAACTGTGAAAACGAGCATAGCGACAAAGCAAAACTGAAAATGAGTGCAACAGGTCGCGCGCCCACTTGTGCTTTCATTTTCAGACCCGCATCGGTTGCTTCATGCATGTGATGCATCACTCGACGCCATCGGTCGGGTAAATGCTCGTGTTGCAGCAGGGTCAATGAAAGTGGGCGCCCCGATTGCTCGACAATACGCCGCAGCATGGCGAACTCGTCATCCACATCATCAAAGTCTGTGACTAGTTGCAGCGTACCGAGTCCGACTTTTTTCAGCCCCATTGCAATACCTGCAAGTTCTTTTTCAGCCGCGCCCAGCGTCGGGGTGTTCATACCATCGCTGCTCTTGTGCAATATTGTGCGCGAGGTGCTGAACCCTAACGCGCCCGCTTGCACGGCTTCGCCAGCGATTGCTGCCATAGCGGCAATATCGGCATCGGTGGCTGGTTCGCGTGCAGCGCCTCGGTCCCCCATGACATGGATGCGAAGTGGCGCGTGTCCAATCTGGGTAGCAATATCTATGTCGTATGACCGGGCATCCAGTGCGTCGAGGTATTCGGGAAAGGTGCGCCAGTTCCAGGGAAGACCTTCTTCCAGAACTACCCCAGGGATATCCTCGACACCTTCCATGAGGCGCATCATGATGGCACGATGTTCTTCGTTGCACGGAGCAAAGCCGATACCGCAATTACCCATGACCACCGTTGTGACGCCGAGCTGTGAAGATGACGCGACCTGATTACTCCAAGTTACTTGGCCATCGTAATGCGTATGGATGTCTACAAAGCCTGGTGTGACGAGCATGCCGCGTGCATCAATTTCTTCGTCAGCAAATCCGGTAACGGTACCGACTTCATTGATCAGTCCGTCGACGATTTTGATATCGCCAACATAGGGCTCGCAACCGCTGCCATCCACAATGGTGCCATTGCGGATAATTAATGTTTTTGCTGTCATTTTTTTCGTTATAAATGATTGATTCTTGTCTCGTACTAACTTTTTACCAGATCTGAGGCGACTTTTCAGTGGTTCAGATCTGAGTGTGCTACATGCCTGATATGAACTCAAGGCATTTGGGCGATCACTTGTGCAACGGCTGCGGTCAAACGTTTGGCATAGGGAACGTGTAAAAACTCGTTTGGACCATGCGCGTTGGATTTTGGACCCAGCACACCGCACACCATCATTTGCGCGGTCGGAAAGCCTTCGCTGAGCAGATTCATCAAAGGGATCGTGCCGCCCTGACCGATATAGCCTACGGGTGCGCCAAAATGTGCCTGACTGGCCTGATTCAATGCCTGTTCAAACCATGGCGTAATGGCTGGCGCGTTCCAGCCGCTTGAGGCGCTACCGCCCTCAAATGTCACCTTCGCCTGATAGGGCGCATTGTCTTCAAGCAGCGTTTTGAGCTCGTCAACGGCCGCAGCCGCATCGATCAGCGGAGGCAGGCGCAAACTGAGTTTGAACGCGGTGTAGGGGCGCAGAACGTTACCGGCGTCTTTCAGAGCTGGAAAACCTTCGGCACCCGTCACGCTGAGTGTGGGCATCCAGGTGCGACGAATGAGTGCCTCGACAGGGTCGAGTGTGGTGGGCAAGGCGACGAGTGAGGAGCCGCCGCAGTCATGATGCGCCCAAGGAAAGCGTTTATAAATTTCGTCCCCGAGAATGCCTGCGGTCGCCTGTGCCTGCTGGCGTCGTTCGGCGGGAATGTCGCAGTGGAAACTTTTCGGCAACAGGCGGCCTGTTTCACTATCCTCCAGTCGATCCAGGACGTGACGCATGATCCGGAAGCTTGAGGGCACCAGGCCTGATGCGTCGCCGGAGTGGATGCCTTCAGTCAGAATTTCAACTTTCAGGGTGCCTGAAACCATCCCCCGCAGGCTGGTGGTGAGCCACAGTTGGTCGTAGTTGCCTGCACCACTATCCAGGCATATCACCAGTCCAACGTCGCCCATGCGCGCTCTCAATGCGTCGACATAGGGCAGCAAATCAGGGGAGCCGCTTTCCTCGCATGTTTCGATCAGGCCAACAATGCGAGGGTGCTCGACTTGCTGTGATTTCAGCGCCTGAATGGCAGTGATTGCAGCATATGTTGCATAGCCGTCATCGGCGCTTCCCCGCCCATAGAGCTTTCCATCAATATATTTAGGCGTCCAAGGACCCAGACCGGTGCGCCAGCCATCAAACTCTGGCTGCTTGTCCAGATGCCCATACATTAAAACCGTCTGGCTGGCTTGCGCCTGAGGACGGGTTGCAGGGACATCAAAAAACATAACAGGTGTTCGACCAGGCAAGCGGATAATTTCAAGTGTCAGGCCCTGGACTTTTTGTTCTTTGATCCAGTTCGCTGCACGTTCCAGCACAGTATCCAGATAGCCGGACTTAGCCCAGTCCGGATCAAAAGCAGGGGATTTGGCAGGGATTTCAATGTAGTCACTCAGTTGTCCAACGAGGTCGTCGTCCCATGCCTGGCTGACTTCGGACAGTACTTGTGCTGTATCGAGATTGGGGACTCTGGCGTTCATGGGGTAATCCTTGTGTGTGTTTAAAAAAACGGCACGCTCATGAGAAATGAAGGTGCCGTTTTTTTGTTGAACATTGATGCGCGAGGTTCGATAATGTTCTTGAAATACCTTACGCGTGAGCTTTGACTTTCAGACGCCAAGCGTGCAGTAACGGTTCGGTATAGCCACTAGGTTGCTCAAGGCCTTTGAACACCAGATCACAAGCCGCTTTGTAGGCCATCGACGTATCGAAGTGACCCGCCATTGGCTTGTAAAGGGCGTCGCCCGCGTTTTGCTGATCAACCACTTTTGCCATGCGCTGGAATGTTTCGTTGACTTGCTCTTTGGTCACGATGCCATGCAGCAGCCAGTTAGCGATGTGCTGGCTCGAAATGCGCAACGTCGCACGGTCTTCCATGAGACCAACGTTGTGAATGTCGGGTACTTTCGAGCAACCCACACCCTGATCAATCCATCGCACTACATAACCCAGGATACCCTGCGCATTGTTGTCGAGTTCTTGCTGGATATCGGTCGCACTCCATGACGGATTCGATGCTACAGGGACCTGCAGGATATCGTTCAGCAGACGATCGATTTCTATGTTGTTAGCAACTTTTTCGAGGTCCTTCTGGATCTCGGCCACATTGACCTGATGATAGTGCAAGGCATGCAAGGTGGCGGCAGTAGGCGAGGGGACCCAGGCCGTATTCGCACCCGCTTTAGGATGACCGATCTTTTGTTCGAGCATGGCTGCCATCAGATCAGGCATGGCCCACATGCCTTTACCAATCTGCGCACGCCCACGCAGTCCGCAAGACAAGCCTGTCAGGACGTTGCTGCGCTCGTACGCTGCAAGCCAGGCGCTTGTTTTCATGTCGCCTTTGCGAATCATCGGACCTGCATGCATGGCCGTATGCATTTCGTCGCCCGTGCGATCCAGAAAGCCGGTGTTGATAAACGCGACGCGCGCGCGCGCCTCGTTGATGCAGGCTTTGAGGTTGACACTGGTGCGACGCTCTTCGTCCATGATGCCAAGTTTGACGGTATTGGCTGGCAAGCCCAGGACATTCTCGACGCGGCCAAAGAGTTCATTGGCGAAAGCGACTTCGGCAGGACCGTGCATTTTGGGTTTAACGATGTAGACAGAGCCCGTGCGCGAGTTACCGAATTTATGATCTTTGCTACGCTTCATGTCGTGCATAGCGATTGTTACAGTCACAACCGCATCGAGGATGCCTTCAAAGATCTCGTTGCCATGCTCATCCAGAATGGCTGGGTTAGTCATCAGATGGCCGACGTTACGCAGGAACAGCAACGAGCGGCCATGCAAGGTCACGATGCCATCTTTGGCGGTTGTTGCGCCCACGCCTGCTGAGTACTTACGGTCTTCGTTCAGTGTACGGTTAAACGTTTTACCGTTTTTGGTCACGCTTTCAACGAGCGTGCCTTTGAGAATGCCAAGCCAGTTGTCATAGGCGAGGACTTTGTCGTCCGCATCCACGACTGCAACCGAGTCCTCGAGATCGAGAATGGTCGAAAGCGCTGATTCGAGCACGATATCGTTCACGCCTGCTGCGTCGTCACGACCAATACCTTGGGTATTATCGATACGAATATCAATGTGCAGACCATTATTGCCGAGCAACACAGATGAGGGGGCTGGCGCCGCACCCTGATAGCCGATGAATTTTTTTGGATCAGCCAGACCGGTGGTCGTGCCGTCAGCCAGGGTCAAGACGAGCTTGCCGTCTGTGATTGAATATTGTTTGGCATCCGCGTGTGAGCCTTTTGCAAGGGGGGCAGCCTGATCCAGGAATCTACGACCAAAGGCGATCACTTTTGCGCCACGTACTGGGTTATAGCCTTTACCATCGGGGCCGGTCTTAGATGCGCCATCCGCCTCTGAGATTGCATCGGTGCCGTAAAGCGCATCGTACAGCGAGCCCCAGCGTGCGTTTGCTGCATTCAATGCATAACGAGCATTGAGCACTGGCACGACCAGCTGTGGCCCTGCCTGCAGTGCAAGCTCCGCATCGACATTGGTGGTTGTCGCAATCGCCTCTGCTGGCACGGGTGCGAGGTAGCCAATCGCCTGCAGTTGTTCGCGGTAGGCTGACATATCAGCGATCGGGCCGGGGTGTGCACGGTGCCAGGCATCCATTTCCAGCTGAATGCGATCACGCTCTTTAAGCAGGGCGGCATTTTTAGGTGTCAGGTCATGGACTAGCGCATCAAAACCTTTCCAGAAGCTGGTGCTGTCTACACCGGTACCGGGTAAGACTTTGTCTTCGATGAAACGGTATAAAACAGTAGCGACTTGAAGGCGGTTGCAAGTTGTGCGGGCAGTCATGCTTTGAGACCTTGAAAATGGATCAATCGGACGAATAGTTGACTATTTTACTAATTAATAGGGGGGGTTGTTGAGTTTTAGTCTGCTTTTAGAAAGAAAAACAGTTAATTTAAGTACATACTGGAAGTGTTCAATTGTTTTTAAAGTTATTTTTAAATTGGGGTGCTATATGAAATATGTCCTGAATGCAGCGAAAACCTTAGCGTGTGTGGGTTTCGCCATCTATGCACAGAATTCCTCGGCAGTGGTGTATTGCACAGGCCCTGGTTTGCCGGTGGGTTGTGTCGTGCGTCCCGTTGACCGGGGCGCCCCAGGTGTCGGTGTATTGCCAGGCGCTGGAGTTGGTGCACCGGGTGTCGGTGTTGCACCTGGGGTCGGTGCACCGGGAGTTGGCGCAGCACCAGGTGCTGGTGCTGGAGGAGTGGGCGTCAGACCCGGTGCTGGAGCAGGTGCCCCAGGTGCGGGTATGACGCGCGAAGGTGGCCCTGCCGATGGTGGTGAAGTTAACCGCGGTGGTCCCCAGAACCGTGCCGGACGTCGTTAATTCGAAAGCCCCGCAATGTAGTCAACTAGCACGATGATGTCCTCGTCCTTCAAACCCGTGGAGGCCGAGGTCATATTGCCATCCATATCCGCGCGTTTCATTGCTTTAAATGCTTGCAACTGCGCAAGCAAGTAATCGTGTTGCTGCCCCCTGATATTTGGGATGTGCTGAATTCCTTTTAATTCAGGGCCGTGACACTGCGTGCAGTTATATTTTTTCGCCAATACCGGTCCCAGCTCAAGATTGGCTGGTTTTGTCTGATGTAACGCTTGGGCGCGTTTTTCGGACGCGAAATAGGCGGCCAGGTCGTTCATTTCCGTATTGCTCAGATTCCCGGCCATGGGTGACATCAGAGGATTTTTTCGGTTTTCTTCCCTGAATTGATAAAGCATCGTTGCAAGGGCTTGCTCTGGTTGTGCAGCCAGCGTCGGGACGGCTGGGTCTTTCGAGTTACCGCCCGGGCCATGACACGCAACACATGTCTGCGCGCGCGCGCGGCCAGCTTCGATGTCACCAGCGTGTGCGAGCGCAGGAAAAATTAAAAAAGCCGCAGCGGCTAAATGCGCCACTGCGACTGATTGCACTGATTTAAATATTGTCATTATTTTTTGTAACTGACGCGATAGATCACACCATTGTAATCATCGGAAACAAGCAACGATCCGTCTCCGATCACTTGCACATCGACAGGGCGACCCCACATTGGTGGGTCAGCTTTGTCGTCAAGCAAGAAGCCGGTGAGGAATGGTTCGTATTTTGTTACTTTGCCATTGGCATCCAATACAACACGCATCACGTCATAACCTTGTTTGGTGCTGCGGTTCCAGGAGCCGTGACGGGCCATGAACATATTGTTCTTATATTCGGCGGGGAACATATTGCCGGTATAAAAACGAATGCCAAGAGGGGCGACGTGCGCGCCCAGCTTGAGCACGGGGGGTGTGCTCATGGCGCAGGTGTTGAATTTGCCGTATTCAGGATCAGGCGTGTCGCCCTGATGGCAGAATGGGAAACCAAAGTTTTCGCCGATAGTGTTCAGGACGTTGAGTTCGTCATTCGGGCCATCCTCTCCTAACCAGTCGCGTCCGTGCTCGGTAAACCAGAGCTTTTTGGTTACAGGATGAAATGCCATACCCACACTGTTGCGCACACCCGTAGCTACGCGTTCCATTTGCTTGGTCTTTGGGTCGACACGCAAGATTGCTGCCTGGATATAGCTAGGCATGGTGATGTTTTGTGGCGAACCAATGTTGAAATAAAGTTTGCCATCTGGACCTGCTGCCAGATATTTCCAGAAGTGGCCAGGTCCATTGCTTGGATCAAGTCCGTCAACTACGAGCTCACCGACCGGGTTATCCAGTGTGTTCTCGATATTGTCGTAGCGTGTAATTTTGTCGTGTTCAGCGACAAACAGCGTATCACCAATCACAGCAATACCGTTTGGTGTCGCTTTGCCTTTGAGGATGGTTTTGACTTCACGTTTGCCATCTTTTTCAATGATGGCGTAAACGTTTTTCGCATTACGGTTGCTGACGAATACTGTGCCCTTTTTACCGATTGCGAGTGAGCGTGCTTCCGGCACACCATCTACCCAGACTTCGACTTTGAAACCAGGCGGCACTTTCAGCGTAGACATCTTCAGGTCTTTTGCTGCGACGCCAGTCATTTTTGGAGCAAAAGGATGCAAGGTGACTGGCTGTGATGTGCCGTCTATGCCTTGTTTCCATGATGGTGGCGGTTCTGCTGCTGGCGCGGCGGTTGCTGCCGGAGCGGCTGGTGCCGCGGGAGCGGCAGCGGGTGCTTGTTGAGCAAACGCAGGCATTGAGAGTGCAAGCGCAAGCGCGGAAAGGGCATGTTTCATAACCATGTTGTCAGTCTCCTAGTTTTGCTTTTATATAAATTATTATGACTACGTGATCGAATATATACCAACCGATGTAGAGTGGCGAGTGTTATTTACCACCTCAGCAAATCTCTTTTGAATTCTTGTCCGTGCGAAAGATGATTGGTTTTTCTATTTTTTGTTTTGCCTGGAGCGAGGCCTCGTTACTGCGGGCAATAATTTCTTTAACCACACTGTTGAGAGGGGATTTCGCGCAGACCGGATCAGTCGCCGCAGCATCGCCCGTCAGTAAAAAGGCCTGGCATCTGCATCCCCCGAAATCTTTTGATTTTTCATCACAGCTACGGCATGGCTCCTGCATCCACTGATCACCGCGAAAAAAATTAAAAGCCTGACTTTCATACCAAATTTCTTTAATTGAAAACTCTTTGACGTTCGGAATATTCAGGCGTGGCAGTTGTCGGGCGTTATGGCAGGGCAGCGCGGCGCCGTCCGGGGCAATATCGAGGAATACGGAGCCCCAGCCATTCATACATGCCTTGGGACGGTCTTCAAAATAATCGGGCACAACAAAAAGAAGTTTGCACCGCTTACCAATTCTTGCCCGGTAATCATTGACAACCGCTTCAGCTTCGCGCAGTTGTTCATGCGTCGGCATTAACTGATCCTGATTCTCCATGGCCCAGCCGTAATACTGTGTGTTGGCAAGCTCAAGATACTCCGCATCGAGCTCAAGTGCCATATCGATAATTTTGTCGATGTGCGGCAGATTGTAGCGATGCAAAACGACATTCATCACCATCGGATAGTCGTATTTTTTAATTAGATCTGCTACGCGCTTTTTAAGCTCAAAAGTTTTCGTGCTACTCAGAAAATCATTCATTTCCTGTGTCGAGTCTTGAAACGAAAGCTGGATGTGATCGAGCCCGGCCTCTTTCAATGCTTGAATGCGTTTTTCGTTCAGTCCAACACCGGAAGTAATCAGATTTGTATAAAACCCAAGCTCGCGGGCAGCTTTAACCAAGGTTTCGAGATCATCGCGCAGTAATGGCTCACCACCCGAAAATCCCAACTGCGCAGCGCCCAGCGCGCGGGCTTCGGTCATGACACGGATCCACTCCTCGGTCGTGAGCTCGCTTTGGATCTGGCTGTAATTTGTGGGGTTGTAACAAAAGACACAATGCAAGGGGCATCGGTAGGTCAGTTCTGCAAGCAACCAGAAAGGTTGCGTGATGGCGGGAGCCGTTGTCATTTAATCCAGTCTTTTTCAAATGATGCGCGCAACATGCCTTCGATCTGGTCTCGTAATCCGGTTGTATTAAAAGCATGTTCAAGTTCCGTGACCAGCGCGTCGATCGTATGCGCACCATCGCAACGCTTGAGGATCTCTGCCGCACTGAGATTAAGTTTGACCATACCCTCGGGGTATAGCAAAACATAGGCTTGTTGCGCCTCTTCCCATTGCAACCGAAATAGCCTGTTCAGGCGAGGTCGTTCTGGCAGTGACTCGGTGGCTTGATCGGACATGACAGTTTCCCTATGTTTTATTCGGGGTAGGCGCGTTCGATCGCATCAAGCATAGACCAGAGGATATCGAGTTTGAATTGCAAAATATCCAGAGCACGCTCTTGTTGCGCGCGGGTCGTAAAGTGGCTGAGTGTGACTTCCAGGCCATGATCTACGTCGCGTTGAGCCAGAGGGATGCGTGAGCGGAAATAATGCAAACCCTGTGCTTCAATCCAGGGGTAGTGCGTGGGCCACGTGGCCAGTCTATCCTTATGGATTTGCGGGGCAAACATTTCGGTGAGTGATGAGCAGATGGCTTCTTGCCAAGGCTGTTGGCGAGCGAAATTCACATAGGCATCACAAGCGAATTTGACGGCGGGTTCGACTTTCTTGAGCGACCAAAGTGTGTCTCTATCCAGACCAACAGCGATACCGAGCTGCGTCCAGGCCTCCATGCCACCAGATTCGGTCTCTG
>CAIPID010000225.1 GCA_903865015.1 uncultured beta proteobacterium
CCATTCGAATGGACACTTCGGTTTTTAGCATCTCACTAATATTGATTTGGAAATGTGAGAAATGGTTTTTTGATAGATTTTTTTGTTGATGGTTATTGGGTTTATTGCTGAATCTTAAGTTGGGAGAGTTCGTGCTTTAATGGCTTCTATGCAGCGGTTGCCGCCTTTCGCGACAGCACAGCTAGATCAAGGTTTATCACTTGTAGTAGTCGGTCGACTGAATTTTTTCAGTCTGATGTCCGGCTTCACTTGAACGAAGGGAGACAATGCTTATGATTAGCCTTCAAACCGCCAAATTAATAGCCGGGACTGAGACCCCTGCTGGGGATGGGGTGACCGGGGCGCTACGCTGCGTTGTCGTGCTGCCAGATGGCACACGACGAGCTGCCATCCTGAAACGAGGATCTGTCGGCGAAGTTGCAGCTGAAGCCTTTCCTGGCTTGGTGCTCCGAGCATGGGGTCTACCAGTACCTGAGCCATTGTTTATAGATGAGGCGGCAGGTCCTGCCTTTGCCAGTTCAGATGTTGGATACCCGAATCTTAAAAAGCGCCTGATGCTGGACTCCCTACCAGATGGACCTGCAAAGGACGCGGCTACACGCATTGCTATGCAGCTTGCCATTCAGTTGCCAACAACGCCTTTGGCCGCAGTTGTCGACGAGGCAATTGACAATAGAGATCGAAATCTCGGGAATATCCTCTGGGACGGGCAAGCGGAAGCTTGGATTGATCATGCTTTGACACTTGGAGAGCATCCAATTGGCTATCCTGATCGCAACAAGCTTTGTGACATGGCTCAGATGGTTGGTGAGCATGATCGTATTTGCCGATCCGCTGTTGGGCAAGCACTTGCTGTTGGGCAAGCTCCTCTAGTTTCCGCTAGCGATGCAATGCCGATTAACCTGCGGAATAATAATTATGCCTCGTACGTCGCTTCACGCCTTTCCAATCTTGCTAGTCGCCTTCTTGACCGGTTCCCAAAGCCAGCTGATCTTTTGACAAATGCAAACCAATAACTTCAAACCCATTACTGCACCACCACGTTGTGCTTGGAGGCCCCTCTACTGGGAGCCTGTGGCAGGAACTGGCGAGCGCTTGATGGTTGGTCTAGTGCATGATTTTGGCGGTGAAACAAGTACTGCTCGAATCATTCGCGATGACGTCCTTGATGCGTTGTACGGGAAGGCTGCTGACGGAGTACGTAAGCTTCTTGAGCAAGCATTCCAAATGTATCTTGCTGCTGCTGATGCAAGCAGTGTGGGAGATGTTGGCGTCAGCATGATGGGACTTCATGCCGGAGAGCTCAGAGAAACTGAGGTCAGTTCCGTTACCGAATTGCTACACGTTGCGGCATTGCTTTACAGCAGTTTGGCAAATCTCGACAAGATGGATGAACTCGACGAAGCCGACGCTCCGCAACAGGAGGATGTAAATCGGCGCTTCAGCACGGAAGTTCGTAGCGGCGTTATCGCAATTAGACCTGATTTGTCAGCGAACTTTGGCAAGGGCGGGAGACTTGTACAAGGGGGGCAAATGGTGAAATTTGGATACTTTAGCGCTAATGCCGTGCTTCACTTTACGGTCTTGAATGCTGTAAGGCAGGCTGCAGGAGTGCGTGATGCGCGTGCGCGCCTTTTCGAGCTGCAACGCGCACGTGACGTTGCCGGTATTAGCAATGCAGCATTGATCGCGGCGGTTCCCAGAGATGACGACCCGACTCTTGGGCCTAAGCAACGAGAGCAGCTTAAACAAAATAGAGCGGAAATTGAGAGTGAGGCCGACGCGGTCAACATGCGGTGGTTTGCGGTATCCGCCGTTCCTGAGGCAATTGATCACGTGATTGCAATGGCCGATTAGGTGAGCTAACGACGTCAAGACCCAGTACGATGTCCCCATGCTTTCATCTAGGAGAGGCAATGTTTCATTTCATCGTCAAGGGATCTGGTTGGATATCAGATCGAGACACGATTGACCGCAGCAGAGTTCTGTAATACACCGAAGATCACATTAAGGATTTATTCGAGCCAAGTGGTAGTCTTGACCTCGAAAAGTCGATCAAGATTCCTGCGTTGTTCGTCAGTGAGACCGGTGGCCTGGGAGATGAAATTGGTCGTATCGGAACTATTACTCGTATACGGGTCGTAGGTCGCAACTACCAAATTGATTACACCCTTGATCCTGACATCCCCGGTATACCCAATGCAAAACTTGAAGAGATAGCGGCTGATCTTGAGATCGCTGGCTTCGAGTATCAACGCACACATTGGGCAATCAAGGAAGTTGACCTGTTCAGAGTGCTGCTAAAGCATGGCGCAGGGCAGCGCCCCAAGCCCAAAGTGTTTCAGCTACCCGATCAGATCGATGACAATTTGGTTTCAGTGATGATGCCGTTTGATGCCGCATTCAACAGTGTGTATGAAACCTTGCAAGCTGCCGCACATGAAATTGGAATGCGATGTAAACGTGCTGACGACATTTGGGAGACAGATACGGTCATTCAAGATGTGGCTAACTTAATTGGCCGTGCCAGAGTTGTCATTTGTGACCTGACAGGCAGAAACCCGAATGTATTTTATGAAACTGGGATCGCTCATACGCTAGGGAGAGATGTTGTCTTAATTACACAAAGTGCTGGTGACGTTCCATTTGATGTGGGGCACATTCGGTACCTGCGCTATCTAAACAATGGCGAAGGCCGCACTCGGCTGCAAGAGGAAATTGTGCGGCGCTTGCACACCCTGACCGGTCGAGATTAATATAAATCACGGCAGTTATTACAAACAAACCACATGCTTGGCTTCAGACTTTAGAGTAGCAGAAATGCGGCTAGTTACGTAAGCTGACTACATGGTCACAAATGACCAAAACTACAGCATTCTCTCTATCTACCAAATCAATGGGACTCACTTGTAAAGTGGCCGCCTTGATGTTTGTATCTAATGGAGTGAGATTCAGCCCTTGATCGACCCTTCTAATTTGTTATTTACAAGAATCGCAGTGCTGGCCGAACCCGGCACGATGCATTGAGTGTCCGTTTAATGCGATAAAGCAACTATAGGCCTCTTACTTATTGAAAGATCGGTAGTGATCACCACAGCTACTCTGCTTGCTACTCGCGACTGTTTCAGATCAGCCTAAAGCCGTCCCAAATGTCTGCACAAATAAAAAGCAGGTCTTAAATAGCATCCATACAACCCCAACTCCCAACCAATGTAAGTCCCAACGCAACCACTAAAGTACTACAAATCAAATAATCCAATCGCGATAGCTGGCCAGCGATCCAACAAGCGTCTTTGTTTTTTTCTTGATTTGTGAGGAAATTTTTATGGGTGAAATCGTCACTATGGGTTCTGGGTCAGAGTCTGATGCAAGCGTGAGGAGTCTGGGGCTATCGAATATTTTTCAACGTGGAGCGAATGGGGTGTTGGCCATGAAAATGCCCAACAAAAACCCCGAGGTGTATGAAGCGCTGCAACAGGTTAACCAGTTGGCAAAAGATTACGAGGCACTCAAGATAGAGGTCTTTTTGCGTGCTGACCGTGCATCGTGGGTGTTTTTGAGCAATGTCTACGACTATGTGTTGCGCATCAACAGGTCGGTGCGTAAGCGGCAAATCAAAAGCGATTTGCTGGAAATGGTCAAGCTGCGCGACCGCATCAGCATCACGTCTGCGGCAGAAACCGAAACGCTGGTGGTGCGCTATGTTTTTTCAGACATGGCGCGTCAAAGCCGCAACAACTATGTGTCCGTCATACAAAAAGCCTTGGCAATGGACGTCAAGCCGGGCGAGCTCTTGGGTGTGTTGGAGCAATCCCGGGGAATTGCCAGTTGGTTGAACGAAGGCTTGGAGGGCGCCGAGACCAAGAAAATTGCAGACCGAGAACAACGCAAAACCCAACGCACAGACTCCGTGAGCCTCATGCGCCGTTTGTTTGAACTCATGGCCCGCGGCCAAGGCGTGGCTTCTGTCAACACCAACCAAGTGGCAGACTGGACACCCAGCGCCCGAGAGTTGGCCACCGTCAAAGAATCCAACAAAGCCTCGCCCAAGTACCAAGCGGGAGAGTTTGTGTTTTTTGTGGCAACACCCGGCGCAAGTCCCAACGAGTACAAGCTGATTCAAGGCTTTAGCGCAGCTCGAGATTTTGAAGACCAGTTGCTGCTGCAAATCGCCAGTCGCTTGGGCGCGAACAATGAGCAACTGCAAGCGGTGGTGTCGGAGTTTGAGGCGTCTATGCCTAACTAGCCAGTAAGGCGAAGAAAGCAGGGCTTGCGATTCCAGCAAGCCCTGTTTTTTTATAGAAACTTGATTTGTCGTGCGCTGAGTTTTTAGCTCAAATCCAGAAAAAACGCGAAGTGTCCATTCGAATGGACACTTCGTGTTTTTTCATGTTTTAGAAATTTGCTCAAAAACAGGGGTGATCGTCCAGCGCAGCTTTTTTCTGCCTACAAAAAAACAGATCAACCCCGCGCCAACTCCCCCGCCAACAAGTTATGCCGCTCCACCAACGGTCCCACATCCACCGTGGTTAGGCGTCCTTCGCGCACCACCACGCGGCCATTGACGATCGTGTAGTCGGCGTTGTCGCTGGCGCATAGCATTAACGCGCCCACGGGGTCGTGCACTGCG
>CAIPID010000226.1 GCA_903865015.1 uncultured beta proteobacterium
CAGTTCACCAGTTGGCACAGTGCTCATGACTTCTCTCCTGAATGTTGTTTAGCCGCGCCGCGCTCGATCATTTGATCAACGTGCTCTGCCGACAAGCCAGCTCCCATCAGCTCCGCACGCGTATGCTCACCCAGGCGCGGCGCCATCGCGGGCTCGACCGATGAGTGCGCCATCCGGATGGGGCTACGAGTAAAGCGGTATTGATGGCCTTTGTCGTTTTGAATATCTGTAAAAAATCCTACGCTCTTAAGATGTGGATCTGATTCAAGATCCTCCAGGCGATTAGCCGCCGCTGCGGGGATCTCATGTGCGTCACAGAACTCCAGCCAGTAAGAGGTAGGATGTTTGGAGACGATCTGACCGGCTAACTCATACAACTCGGCAATGTATTTCGTGCGTGCACTGATTTTGGTAAAGCGTTCATCCGTTGCATATTGCGGATGACCGCTTTCTTTAAAAAATGTCTGCCAGTGTTTGTCGGTGTAAGGCATCATGCAGACATAGCCGTCCTGGGTCTGATAGGGCTTGCGCCATTCAGTCAGCACGCGCGGGTATCCGATTTCTTCGGAATGGCCGGGTAGATGATGGCCATACAGGTGTTCAACCAAGACGTAAGAAGTCATCGTTTCAAACATCGGGATTTCGATGAACTGTCCCTGACCCGTGCGTTCACGTTGAAAAAGCGCTGCGAGAATCGCGTGTGCTGCGGCTATTCCACAGGTTTTATCCGCAGCAATGGTTGGCAGATAGCGAGGCGTTCCTGACTGGATCGTCATGATGTCTGCGATCCCACTCAGCCCCTGAATAATGTCGTCGTACGCCGGACGGCCTGCATACGCACCACCATTACCAAAACCATGCAGGCCTGCGTAGATCAGTTTTGGATTGCGCTTGAGCAGCGTCTCATGATCCAGCCCCAGAGCCAGCATTTTTTGTGGACGCACGCTATGCATTAATACATCCGCCTGATCGACCAGTTTCAATAAGGCATCTTTGGCCTCTGGATCTTTGAGGTTCAGGCAAATACTTTTTTTGTTGCGGTTTACGCCAAGGAAAATCGCCGATAAACCTTCTTCGAGCCGAGGCCCGGTATTGCGCGTGGAATCACCCTCAGGCGACTCGACTTTAATCACCTCAGCGCCATAGTCTGCGAGGATCTGACTGGCGTAGGGACCGAACACCACCGAGGTGAGGTCAAGGATTTTTATGCCATCTAAAGCAGTCGTTGTTGTGGTTGTTTTGTTCATATGCCGCCAGACCCTACAATAGTTCTATAAACCGTATTATTGCTATTGTTGCATGCCGTAGTGAATGACTCGCTCAGCTCGCGATAGACGGTGTTTTTGCCTGATGATTTAAGGATAATTCCTGATTATGCTGACTGCTCTTGAATTTACGCAGATTCCCGCCGAGGAACACGCGTTTCGTGCGGAAATCCGTGCGTTTCTGAATGAAGCTCTGGTAGGAATGCCGTCCCATCTCAAGGCGCGCTCCTGGATGGGATCGGATGCGGCCTTTAGTCGTAAGCTCGCCGCCCGTGGCTGGCTCGGCTTGACGATCCCCAAACAATACGGTGGTTCGGGTAAAGGTTTTTTTTCCAGATTCGTGTTGTCTGAGGAATTACTCGCCTCGGGTGCTCCGGTTGCCTCGCACTGGATTGCGGATCGCCAGAGCGGTCCCTTGATTCTTAAATTTGGTACTGAAGAGCAACGTAATTTTTATATCCCTAAAATTTGCGCGGGCGAAGCCTTTTTCTGCATCGGCATGAGTGAGCCTAATTCTGGTTCCGACCTCGCGAGTATCAGAACCCGTGCGCAACCTGACGAAAAGGGCTGGTTGCTCAACGGCAGCAAAATCTGGACGACTAATGCGCATCATTGCCAATACATGATTGCTCTGGTTCGTACCTCCGGTGAAACTGCAGATCGTCAAAAAGGCTTGTCCCAGGTCATTATTGATCTGAGTCTGCCTGGTGTGACGGTGCGACCCATCGTTGATATGGCCGGTGATGCGCATTTTTCCGAAGTTTTTTTCGACAATGTGCAACTCGGTGCAGATGCTTTAGTCGGGACTGAAGGGCAAGGTTGGGATCAAGTCAATGCTGAGCTCGCGTTTGAGCGCAGTGGCCCAGAGCGGATTTACTCTAGCGTCGCACTGCTGGAATGCTGGGTTAATTTGCTGCGTGAGCAGCCCACCCACGACAGTGAGAGCACTGCACTCTTGGGCAGCCTGCTTGCTGAAATGGCCGTGTTGCGTGCCTTGTCTTTGGCTGTGACGCAAAAGCTCGTCGAGGGGGAGAGTCCCGCAGTCGATGCCTCGGTTGTTAAGGACTATGGTACGGATTTCGAGCAAAAACTCATCCGTCAGATCGCTGCCTGGCTCGGTGCGCATCCCGAGGTCGTGGTCTCGGGCGACTTGCTTGCGACGCTCGGCTATCTGGAACAAATGGGTGTGACCTTTACCCTGCGGGGCGGCACACGTGAAATCCTGCGAGGCATCATTGCCCGTGGTTTGGGATTGAGGTAATTCATATGCAAAGTTCATTTTTTGATTCGGCTGACCGTCTGTTTGCAGATGTGTGTACCCCAGCAATCATCCGTCAGGTCGAGGCTGGCGGTGATACCGCGTCACTTTGGGAAGCACTCGTCTCGGCAGGTTTTGCCGATGCCTTGCTGCCAGAGAGCTCTGACGGCGCGGGTCTGACGCTCTCAGAGGCCTGGCCTATCCTGTTTTGCATGGGCCGCCATGCACTGCCTGTGCCTTATGCGCAGACCATGCTGGCACGTGCATGGCTGCAACAGCAGGGGCAGGTGTTGCCTGAGGGATCCATTACTTTTGCGCCATATCAAGTCGTCACGCACGATGACGCTGGTTTGATCGCGCGAGCTGTGTCCTTTGGTCAGACCTCTGACTGGGTATTAGCGCAGCACGATAAACAAGTTTGGTTGCTACCCGTGCGCGATGCGCAGGCCACTCCATCAGGCGCACACGGGTCGCTGGATGCCGATCTGCACTGGTCGGAGTCCACAGCTAAAAACGCATCTCTGGGTGATTGGCCGATGCCGCAGTTCCGCGAGTTACTTGCACTCACCATAGCCGTGCTGATTGCTGGTGCAGCGGATCGTGTGTTTGAAATGACGCTAGGCTATGCGAATCAGCGTGTGCAGTTTGGCAAACCAATCGGTAAGTTTCAAGCCGTGCAACAGCAAATCAGCGAGATGGCCGAGCTGGCCTTCAGTGCGCGCATGGCCTCAGAGATGTCGTGCCGTAGTGAGACGTGGCAGCCTGCTCCGATGCTGGCCGCGCTTGCAAAGTGTCAGGCTAGCCAGTCGGTGGCGCGTGTGACGGCTTATGCGCATGCCGTGCATGGTGCGATCGGCGTGACCCATGAGTACGATTTGCAGCTCTATACGCGACGCCTCAATGAGTGGTCCAGAGCTGGCGGCGGTGGCGCTTATTGGGCGAGCGTGCTTGGTGAACAAGCGCTTAAGTCTGGTGAGACGGCCGTTGATTTTGTGCGCACAGCGCTATTTGCAGAGCCTTAGCAGGGCTTGCCCACCAGCTCGTTGAGCGCAACCATATCCAGGATGCGTACCTCGCGCTGACTGACTCGTATCAGACCATCGCGCGCAAAGCGTGAGAAAAGTCGGCTGACGGTTTCGATCGTCAACCCGAGGTAGTTGCCGATTTCTTCACGTCCCATGCGCATGACGAAGTCTGTAGAGGAATAGCCCAAGACGGCCAGGCGCTGAGACATATTGATCAGGAATGCGGCCAGACGTTGCTCGGAGCGCATTGAGCCCAACGCCAGCAATACCTGGTGAGAACGGGCAATTTCTTTACTCATAATGCGTCGGACCTGATGCTGTAGAGACGGTACGTACCGGCTGACTTCGTCGATATCCTCAATGCGGACCACACAGACCTCGGAGTCCTCCATGGCGATCGCAGAAGAGCTGTGTTCGCCATCGACCATTCCATCCAGACCGATAATCTCACCAGGCAGGAAAAAACCTGTGATCTGGTGCTGGCCATTAGCTTCTTCAAGCTGTGTCTTGATCGAACCCAACCGCAGACCGAACAAAGCATTGAGTGTTTCGCCCTGGCGAAACAAAGGCTGGCCTTTTTCAACGCGGATACGCTCTTTAACAAGCGTATCGAGTTGTTCGATTTCGTGAGAGGGCATGCCTGTGGGCAGGCACACGTGTCCCATCATGCACGTCGAGCAGTGTGCTGACTCGATGCCGACTGGAACGCGTTTTTGCATAGTGTTGCTACCTTTTCGCTACCTGAATTTCCGTCTTTAACTTGCCAAGACTTGCCGAGATTCAAATTTGGTCATGACTTGATACAGGTCAAG
>CAIPID010000227.1 GCA_903865015.1 uncultured beta proteobacterium
TACATGTTCCTTATAAGGGTGCTTCTCCCGCCGTGGTGGATGTAGCTGGAGGTCAAGTAACTGGTTTATTTGCAGCTTTTGCGAGCGTTGGTCCACTCATCAAATCAGGCAAACTGAAGGCACTTGGTGTTACGAGCATGAAAAGGATGGAGATTGCCCCTCAAATTCCGACCTTAAACGAATCCGGATTACCCAATTTTGAATCTTTACAATGGTGGGGCGTTTTTGCTCCAGCGAATTTACCTGTAAATATTCAAGTAAAGTTAAATGAGGCGATGAATAAAATACTGAAGCAGCAAGAAACGAAAACGCGCTTTGCTGAAGAATCAATTATGGTTTTAGGTGGCTCACCAGAGGACTTAAAAAACTATTTAAGGAATGATTTCAACAAATGGGGCAAGCTTATTTCTTCAGGCAAATTTAGTCTGAATTAATGTGAGCTTTCTAGCTGATTCATTACCTATTATTTAAATAACTACCTTACGTCTCTCATGCAACCCAACTCTATTCCTGTTACAGCCCAATTAGCTAAATTCATCTCTCATTTAA
This sequence comes from uncultured beta proteobacterium, assembly GCA_903865015.1. GTDB lineage: Bacteria > Pseudomonadota > Gammaproteobacteria > Burkholderiales > Burkholderiaceae_B > Zwartia. Next base: position 550 of record CAIPID010000227.1, read on the forward strand.
CTTGGGAAGACATCCCCCAGCACATACAAGACTTGATGCCTGTTTTATTAATTGATATTTTTCGCTCAGCCTCGGTGGGAGTGGAACAGTCTTGGACTAAAACAATTCATCAAACGTATCAAGCAATTCAATCGGCAGATACAAATAGTCCTATTTGGTTTTCTGAGGCAATGGCAGAAATGTCTAAAGCCTCTTTTATTAATGGCACCGCCTGTGGTAGCTTGGACTGGGATGATTCCCATGTGGCGGCAATTATTCACCCTGGTATTTGTATTTGGCCGGCAGCCTTGAGCATCGCCTATTTACAAAAATCCACGGGGAAAGAACTACTGACAGCGGTGGTAGCAGGCTATGAAACTGCCATCCGTATCGGCATGAGTATTCAGCCAGAACACTCCCTCAGAGGTTTTCAGGGTACTCCAACTTGTGGGGCTTTTGGTGCCGCAGCAGCTTGTGCAAAACTCTTAAAGTTACCTGAAGAAAAAATTCAAAATGCCTTGGGTATTGCAGCTACTTTTGCTTGTGGACTTTCTCAGTTTTTTGTCTCTGGTTCAGATATAAAACGTTTTCATGCTGGCAAAGCTGCGGCTAATGGCGTTGAAGCCGCTCAATTAGCTCAGGCTGGATTATCAGGTCCACACGATGCCATCGAAGGCACGCAAGGGTTCGCTCGCGCTTTTTCGGATCGTTTTTCGGCAGAAACTGCCGTTCGGGAATTGGGTAGTTACTTCCCGACCGAGTCTATTTCTTTGAAGCCTCATGCAAGTAGCGTGCGGATGCAAGCTGCGATTGAAGCTGCTGCCGTGTTAGCAAGACAAGGAGCAACCATTGATCAAATTGAGTCCATCGTCATTGGGGTTCACGGCGCAATGGTAGGTAAACTGACAACGAATACACCAAGAGATTTTCAACAAGCACAGTTAAGTACGCCCTTTGCAGTTGCGATGGCCATAAAACTAACACCAAATCGGTCTGAACCTTTAAGCTTAGCCATTAAAGATTATGAAGAATGCTTTAAGCAAGCCGATGTGCACGCTTTATCCTTAAAAACAAATTGCGTAGTTGACGCCGAAGTTGAACAGGAAACCACCATGGAATCAGTGCCCGCGAGAGTTACTTGTACCTTGAAGAATGGGCAAGTCCTTGAGCACTTCATTAAGTTTCCTAAAGGTTGTCCTGCCAATCCA
>CAIPID010000228.1 GCA_903865015.1 uncultured beta proteobacterium
CCCGGGCGGGCACCAGCCAGCGCCCATACCCGGCAACTGGCTCACAACCCAGTCCGCAACGGAATCACTGGGATTGAGCATTGCATAACGCGCTTTGACATCACCGCCACCACCTTTGGCAACAACCGTGACATCAAATGAATCACCCTCTACGCATTCAATCTGCACAATAGCCGGCGTGTTATCGCCAGTATTAGAGCGAGCGCCTAAAGGCTGAGAAATCATGGAAGCTCTCAGTGGATTTTGAGGATGCAAATACGCTCTCGACACACCAAGATTTGCCATGGCCTGATAGGTGGGAGTGGACTCGCCCTCTTTGCCACGCACCTGGACATCCATGCCAATTTTGAAAAAAACATGCGCAACACCCGTATCCTGACATATAGGGCGTTTTGCTTGCGCGCTAAGTTTGCTATTGATCAGTAATTGCAATAGCGCATTTTGTGCAGCAGGTGATTGTTCATTCCTGTAAGCGTCTTTAAGGGCCTTCACGAAATCACGGGGATGGTAGTAGCTTACGAACTGCAAAGCATCAGAAATGCTTTTAACAATATCCTCTGCTGCAATGACACGCATATTATGAAGCTCGCCAGACATGCATACGATCAACCATCTGGGGCGCAGCACCGAGATAGTTGGCGGGATCACACAAGCGGTCAATCAGCGCAGGGTCAAGTTTGCTGGCGACCTGGGGATCTGCGTGCAAGACCTCAGCAAGCTTTCTGCCTTTCGTCGCGGCAATCCGGCATGCGTCGTACACCACATCATGGGCAGTTTGACGGCCAATATATGGCGCAAGACCCATCATCACTGCCTCAGCAACAATCAAGCCACCAGACAAGTCAAGGTTTTTCAGCATACGGGCCGTATCAACTTCGAGGCCCGCGAGCATGAATTTTGCCTGACGCAATGCTCCGGCAGTCAGAATAAAAGATTCGGGAATAGCGGCCCATTCTATGTGCCAGGGACCCGTCGCACGCTCAAAATCCTGCACCATGGCATCCAGTGCCAGCCCGGCATGCTGCCGTACCGCCTTCGAGGCACTCAGCATGAGTTCGCACGAGATCGGATTACGCTTTTGTGGCATGGTGCTCGAGGCGCCACGACCTTTGACGAAAGGCTCAAATGCCTCGGCCAACTCGTTAGTCATCATCAACATCACATCAAGCGCAATCTTGCCAAGCGAACCTGTCACCAGTGCGAGGAACTGTACGGTCTCGGTCAAGCCATCACGTGCGACGTGCCAGGTAACAGGCGATGCCTCAAGATCTAATTCCTTCATCAGTGCAGCGTGTACGGCAAGACCTTGGTCACCAAGCGATGCCAGCGTACCCGCAGCACCACCAAACTGACCCACCAGCACCCGAGGCTTCAACTGCGCCAGACGTTCGCGATGACGACGCACCATCAATAGCCAAACCGAAACTTTATAACCAAAGGTAATCGGCAGGGCATGTTGCAGGTGTGTGCGTCCAGCCATCGGCGCATCGCGGTATTTCAAGGCCAGCGCATCGAGAATGTCATCAAGCTCATCCAGATCGGCTTCAATCAGGGATAAGGCTTCACGAATCTGAAGCACCGTAGCGGTATCCATGATGTCCTGAGTCGTCGCCCCCCAATGCAGGTACTCCCCATCCGGACCACACATTTTTGAAATCTGATGCACCAGGGGCAGAATGGGGTAGCCTACGATTTCGGTTTCACGTTTAAGCTCGAGCATATCAAGCTTTGTACTATCGGCTAGTCTGGCGATTGTCGCTGCCGCTGTCGCAGGAATAACGCCTAACGCCCCCTGAACCTTGGCCAGTGCAATTTCAGTTTCGGTGTAACGACGCACGGTCGCGGCATCATCAAAGACGGCACGCATCGCAGCAGTACCAAACATATCTTTAAAGATGGAAGATTCAAGCATTGAAATAGGCATGTTGTCTGATTTTTTTAATAATGATTGCCACATAGTATGAGGTGAAAATGTCTGCGTCAACGCATAGAGTCAAGTAATATTCATTCCAAAGCAATTAGCCGATATGTATCAAAACATACCCTGCCATTACGGAGACAACCTCATGCTTAAAGAAAAATTTTCACGAATAGTCGTTACAGCATTGCTAATGGCAGCAGGCCTTTCGACAGCCGCCGCGCAAGACTACCCGAACCGCACCATCACGATGGTGATGCCCTACGCTGCAGGCGGCCCGGGAGACACCATCACACGCCTGTTCGCAACGGCAATGTCTAAACAGCTAGGCCAACAGATCGTTGTAGATAATCCCGCAGGTGCGGGTGGCAGTATCGGTACTGCAAAAGTAGCGCGCGCAGCACCTGATGGCTATACGCTGTTAATGACGCATATCAGCCATGCCACAAATGTACTGATGATTAAAAATCTGCCCTATAGCCCGGTTGCTGATTTCGAACCAATCGGACTCACCACTGTAGGTCCCATGGTCGTGACCTCGCGCAAAGACTTTCCAGCAAAAGACGCAAAAGAGCTGATTGACTACATTAAAGCCAACAGCAGCAAAATCAGTATGGGTCACGCTGGCATTGGCTCAGCGTCGCACCTGTGCGGTCTGATGTTCATGGACGCCCTCAATACAAAAATTGAAATGGTTCCATACAAAGGAGCAGCACCTGCTTTGAATGACTTGATGGGCGGACAGATCGACATCATGTGCGATCAGACAACCAGCACGATTCCGGCGATTCAGAGCGGCCGCATCAAACCTTATGCGGTTGCAGGCACCCAGCGCATCCCCTCCTTGCCTGACCTGCCTGCTTTGAGCGAGTTCGGCGTCAAAGGTTTCGATATCAGTATCTGGTTTGGACTCTATGCACCAAAAGGCACACCACAACCAATTATCGATAAACTTTCATCTGCACTCCAGCGCGCAGTCAAGGATCCCGAAGTGATCGCGCGTCTTGACAGCATTGGCACCGCACCCGTCACACCAGATTTAGCTGTGCCTGCGAAATTGCAGGCACACCTTAAAAATGAAATTGATACGCTGGGACCATTGCTGACTAAAGCAGGCGTCACAGCGAATTAATCAAACGGGTATATGTGATATTTTTCGCGCAAAAATTCTCATCAAAATTTGCTAGAGATTTTCACGCAATTTTTTAGCAGCCTCTTTTGCGCGATCGTTTTCAGCACGCAAACGCGCGAGCTCCTCAGGTTGCACGCACTCAACGTTCGAGTAATCCCGCTTCCAGGCATGAGAATCACTCCACTTCAGCGGAGACTGAACCGTAGTGCGTGCGGCTGGAGCGGACTCCAATATGCGTAATGCCAGCGCAAGCGTGCTCGCCTGTGACGCTTTATCTTTAGGTTTTCCTGCTGCGTTGCCCAACGGAAAATCACTAAAGTTCATACGCGGCACACCCACATGCTCAACGATATCCTTGGCGCACGCCATAATGACTGTTGGAATGCCCGCGGCCTCAAGATAGCGCGCGACCAGACTGCAGGTTTGATGACAGACAGGGCAGTTCGCCACGAGAACAACTGCTTGGACGCCGTCTTCGCGACAATGTCGCAAGATTTCCGGGCAATCCACGTCGATCGTATGACGCTGGCTCCGATTGGTAGGCAGGCCATAAAATCGTTTTGACAGTTGACCGATCAGGCCATTACTCGCCGCCTCGCGCATCGCTGGCAATGGGAACCAGGTACCGCTGTCTTCCATGGTTGTATGCTTGCGATCAATGGCGACATGCGTAATCCGTACGTCGTGGTCTTTAGAAGAGTCTCCTGCATACACCTTATAGAACTTTGCCTCAGCGTTATAAGGTGCGCCAGGAGACTGGTCTCCATGTTCTGGCTGGAAAGGCGATGCAGTCGTGATCAGTGCCACGCAAGATTCGCGCAGAGGTTTAGATAGCGGCTGAAATGGCACATCTGAATAATGCGCCCATCGGTAAGGATTCCCATAGCCCAATGCAAGGTACCAGTCACGGGTACGTTGCATATAACGCGTCGGCACATCTTCGTCGGAGGCGAACCCTAATTCATTATCTGTCGTCATTTACTTAACCAATGGGCATCCACCCTGATTCATCGGCCGAAACGCTACGCTACCAGGTGTAGTCGCAACTGTTTTATACAGATCCCATTCACCCTTGGACTCAGCCGGCGTCTTGACCTGGAAAAGATACATATCGCGCACCACACGCCCGTCGATCCGCAAAGAACCGTTTTTAGTCATGAAATCA
>CAIPID010000229.1 GCA_903865015.1 uncultured beta proteobacterium
ATTTGGTTGCGGGGGCAGGATTTGAACCTACGACCTTCGGGTTATGAGCCCGACGAGCTGCCAGACTGCTCCACCCCGCGTCTGATGAAAAGAAGTATACCGCATTTCACGATCCGGAACAAGTCGCCGGTAAGACTTAAGGAAATAAACGCTTATGAATGATCATGAAGCCACTCTAGTTTTAGAAGCCGCACTGCTCTGCGCGCCTTCGCCCATGCCCTTTTCGGAGTTGCGTAAGCTCTTTGAAGAAGAAATAAGTAATGAACAAATAAAAATTTCTCTCGAGACATTACAGCAGGCCTGGCTGGATCGCGGAATGGAACTTGTTGAACTTGCGAGTGGCTGGCGTTTTCAGAGTCGCGAATCGATGCAGCGTTATCTTGAGCGACTCAATCCGGAACGTGTTCCCAAATACTCGCGTGCGGTGATGGAGACGCTTGCTATCATTTCATGGCGCCAGCCAGTCACCCGTGGTGATATCGAAGATATTCGAGGCGTCACTGTATCGTCGCAGATTATTAAAACACTCGAAGATCGTGGCTGGATCGAGGTCATTGGCCATCGTGACGGTCCTGGCCGACCTGGTCTACTTGGTACTACCAAGCAGTTCCTGGATGATCTGGGGTTGCGTGCCCTCGATGAGTTGCCTGCGCTTGGATCCATTGCAATCAATGAGGCACTTCAGGCACTGCCTGGTGATGCCTCGCAGTCTTTAGGCCTGGATGACGCCGCAGAGGGCCAGGGGAGCTTGATTCAAGATGAAGCTACCGCCGAAGCGACTGACGCAGGGATCGTCGAAGAATTGATTGCCGATGCCTCCTTGGATGCAGATTCAGATACAGATCCTGCCTTAGTTGCAGAAGCAGAAGCAGAAGCAGAAGCAGAAGCAGAAGCAGAAGCAGAAGCAGAAGCAGAAACATATATAGATTTAGATCAGGCTCAAGAGCCCTCGGATACGCAGGATGCGCAAGACGATCCACTCAATACGTCGGCGCCCTTGCAAACTAATGAATTCAACCCGGAGTCCAAGTGACTAATACCAATCAATCAGAACAACCTATCGCTGATCATCAAACATCAGCTGACACAGCAGGTCATGAGCAGGATGCTGCGCCCGATGCGACGCAAGCGAATGCCAAACCGCGCGGCCGTAAATTGCGCACGCCTTTTCGTCGTCGTCGCAGTGATGCGCCAGAGGCTGGCGATGAGGTGCAGAGCGTTGTTGTCGCAAGTGATGTGGAGCCAACCGCTACACATGAAACACATACAACGCCCTCCGTGCATGCTCCAAGGGCACCTCGAGCACCGCGAGCACCCAGAGCGCCTCGCGTACCGCGTGTAGCCGTTGCTGAATATGTCGAACCTGACACCGATACTGTTGATCTCGGCGATCCTGTACTGGCAGAGAAAGAGGCCGAACAGGCGTTGTCTTATCTGAGCGGCGCGGATCGGATCGAGCAGCGACTGAATAAATATCTCAACAGTGATTTGCTGATGCCTAAGTTGCATAAGGTTTTGGCAGATGCGGGGGTCGGCTCACGTCGCGAAATGGAAGAGTTGATTATTGCCGGTCGCGTTTCCGTGAATGGCGAGCCAGCACATATCGGTCAGCGCGTCGGTGCGAACGATACGGTACGTGTCAACGGCAAGCCTGTGACGCGTACCAATACGCGCAAGCCACCTCGTGTCATTCTTTATCACAAACCTGCGGGCGAGATTGTCAGTCATGACGATCCCAATGGCCGTGCGAATGTGTTTGCGCGTTTGCCTAAGATGAAAGTCGGTAAGTGGCTATCCATTGGCCGACTCGATTTAAATACAGAAGGCTTGTTGATCCTGACAACGTCGGGCGATCTGTCGAATCGTTTGCTGCATCCCCGTTACGGCAATGAGCGTGAATATGCTGTGCGTGTGTTGGGCGAGTTGGGCCCAGAGCAGCGTCAGCAGTTAATTCAGGGCGTGATGCTTGATGATGGTCCAGCCAGTTTTGGCATGGTTGAATTTATTGGCGGCGAAGGCAGTAACCGCTGGTATCGCGTCACCTTGAATGAAGGGCGCAACCGCGAAGTTCGCCGTATGTTCGAGGCTATTGGACTGACGGTAAGCAGGTTGATTCGTACCCGCTTTGGCGACATCGTTTTGCCGACTACATTGCGTCGCGGCCGGTGGGAAGAGCTCGATCCGAAGATCGTCTCTGCCCTGATGATTCAGGTCGGATTGTTGCGTGATGAAGAAGAAGGTGCCGATGGTCGTTCGCGCGGTCCGCGTCAGCCGGTTTCTCATGAGGGGGCATTGCCACCAGGTTTTGGTACCTTGGAGCAAAACGGTACGAATGGTGCGCGCGTTGGGCGTCGAGGCAATATTCAGGGTGGTCGTATGGATAAGCCCGCGGCTTTCAGGCACCCTTCAGATTCGGTCGGACCGACCGTGCTGACTGTGGGCGGGGGCTATGCCAACGGACATCCTCAGGGGACAGGCTCTGGTCGTGGCGGGCGTGCTCAGCCTGGTCAGGGGCGACCAGGACAGGGACGGCCCGGTCAAGGGCGTCCGGGGGGTCAAGGGCGTCCGGCGGGTCAGGGTCGCCCTGGTCA
>CAIPID010000230.1 GCA_903865015.1 uncultured beta proteobacterium
CGGCCACCCTGAGGGGTCTGGTTTTTCATCATACGAATCGCACCCTGTGCGCATAAAAACATGCCAGTCAGGTTTATATTGACAATGTCTTTCCACACATCAACAGGCAAGTCTTCGATCGGCACAGGTGGACCACCGCGACCGGCATTATTGAACAAAACGTCCAAACGACCCCAGCGGCGGTTAATTTCTGCATAGAGCGCATTGACGCAGGCTTCGTCACTCACATCGGTGACGATAGGATGCAGGTGGTCACCGAGCTCAGCACCCAAGGTTTTAGTTTCTTCGAGCTTATCTGCACGACGCCCGGCAAGTGCGACGTGATAGCCCGCACGCGCCAAGGCAAATGAGACGGCACGGCCGATACCTGAGCCTGCACCGGTTACAACGGCTACTTTTAAATCTGACATGTCTGATCCTCTTTTTTTAGTCGCTAATTTTTAATATTTAATTTTTAATCATTGAATCTGACGGCCAACGCCTAATTCAATTGGTGCGTCAGGCTGTGCACTCCACTCGCTCCAAGATCCACCGTACAAAGCACCACCCGGTAAACCTGCAATTTGCATGGATAGTAGCAAGTGGCAAGCCGCAATACCAGAGCCACAACTCGCTACAAGCTGATCAGGCGTATGTTGACCAAGCAATGTGGAAAATTCCGCGCGCAATGTTGCGGCATCTTTAAACGTACCGTCCTGATTCAAGTTGGTAGGCGTCGGACGGCTTACCGATCCGGGAATATGTCCAGCTTTAGGATCAAGCGTTTCGTTCTGGCCTTGAAAACGATCAAACGGACGCGCGTCCAATATCAAACGATCGGGATTAGCAAGACCGGAACGCACGTCTTGCATGGTTACAGATTTGTTCAGACTTGGCTTGCAGATGAAATTACCCGGAGATTTTGCTGCGGGGACATCGGTGGTCACTGAAAATCCAGCCTTGAGCCAAGCGTTTAAACCCCCATCAAGTACAGTGACATTGGCATGTCCCGCCCAGCGAGACATCCACCACAGTCTGGCTGCATACTGTCCACCGGTATTGTCATACGCCACAATAATGGTCGAATCATTGACCCCCATACTTGCCAGAGTTTGAGCAAACACCTCAACCGCAGGTAATGGATGGCGTCCATTCGAACCTGATTTTGCCGCACTGAGCTGTCGGTCGACGCTGACAAATATGGCGCCTGGCAGGTGCGACTCAGCATAAACACGTGCGCCCAGTCCGGTATCCACCAAGTCATGGCGGCAGTCGCAAAGCAAAACATTTCCTCCCTCACGCGCGAGCAGATCAGAGAGAGATTGAGCGGTAATCAGTGGCGTTGCTTGCATGTGTAATTCCTATCGATAGTGTGGGTCGAGAAATGTCAAAACACCTAGCCAAATGCTATGCTTCGTAGTCTACCAATATTCAATCGCTGTAAGTTATGCAGTCACCTAAGCAATCACCAACGCCTCAATTACCAACGCCTCAGGCCACAGGCAATGTTTTTATGATTTCTGCCCCGAGCGGGGCTGGAAAGTCGAGTCTGGTCAATGCGTTACTTGCCCACGATCCGGCTATTGCCTTGTCAGTCTCCTGCACGACGCGTTCCCCCAGACCGGGAGAGGTTGACGGTCGTGATTATCGTTTTGTAAGCCTAACGGAGTTTGAAGCCCTCAAATCGAACAATCAGTTACTTGAGTGGGCGCAGGTACACGGCAATTACTACGGTACGCCGCGTGATCGCATTGATGCAGCAGTGGCTGTCGGACAGAACGTCATCCTAGAGATCGACTGGCAAGGCGCCAGACAAGTACGTGCGTTGTTCCCCGAAACGATCAGCATCTTTATCCTCCCGCCCTCCATCGAGGCGCTGCGCGAAAGGCTAAAAAACCGTGGTCAGGATCCTGAGGATGTAATTGCCAGGCGCGTCCAGGCTGCAAGCACTGAGATTTCACATGCGCCCGAATACGAATATGTTATTATTAATCAAGAGTTTAGCGTTGCTTTGCAAGAACTCGAGCAAATCGTGCGCACAGCGCGATTTCGCTACCCCAGCCAGTCTGCCAGACATCAGGCACTTTTTGCATCTTTCGGCTTAATTGCCTAGTTTTTTTCTTACAGGATCACCATGGCCCGCATTACTGTTGACGATTGCCTCGAGCACATTCCTAACCGCTTTAAAATGACCCTGGCCGCTACCTATCGCGCGCGCGAATTGGCACAAGGTCACGCTGCACGTGTTGAGACAAAAGACAAACCAACCGTTACTGCATTGCGCGAAATCGCTTCTGGCGTAACCGGCATTGAGATGCTGCGCAAAGTACCAACCTGATAAGAGGTATTCGTCATGTCATTCCCGGGTTTGCGCTATGCATCATCCGGGTGGCGTGCGGCGCTAAAGGTTAGTTCACGCCTCACAGGAAAATCCACAACAATGGGCAATACAGGTGCCGTTCCGGGTACCGCTAAACCCGTTGAAACAGAAATAGAACCCCCCATCGCGACGATGGCACGGTTGCAGTCTGTTCTGGATACTTACCTCGACTCTAAAGAAATTAATATAGTCAGGGAAGCATACCGTTTCTCCGACCAGGCTCATCTGGGCCAGTTTCGCTCCAGTGGTTCGCCCTACATCACCCATCCAATTGCTGTTGCTGAAATCTGCGCAGGCTGGAAGCTTGATTCTGATGCGCTCTGCGCGGCGCTTTTGCACGATGTCATGGAAGACCAAGACATCACCAAGCAAGAACTCCTCGAAAAGTTCGGTAATGATGTTGCCGATATGGTGGATGGGCTCTCAAAGCTCGACCGGCTGGATTTTGCGACCAAAGCTCAACAACAGGCCGAGAGTTTTAGAAAGATGTTGCTGGCTATGGCGCGTGATATCCGCGTCATATTAATCAAACTCGCCGATCGCCTGCACAACATGCGAACGCTCGACGCAGTCAGTCCTGAAAAACGTCGCCGCATCGCGCGGGAAACGCTCGAAATTTACGCACCCATTTCTCACCGCCTGGGTCTGAATGCGCTGTATAGGGAACTACAGGATTTATGCTTTGAAGCCATCTATCCAAATCGCTATCGTGTACTCGAAAAAGCCATCCTGGCTGCTAGAGGCAATCGTCGCGAAGTCTTGACGCGTATTGATGAGACCGTTCGCACCGCGCTACCCGCATCCGGACTGCAAGCGAGCGTATCAGGGCGAGAAAAAACGCTTTATGGCATTTACAACAAGATGGTCAAGCAAAAAAAATCGTTTACAAACGTGCTTGATATTTATGGTTTCAGAGTGCTCGTTCAGACTTTGCCTGAGTGTTATATGGCAATGGGTATTGTTCATCAACTCTACCGCCCCGTTCCCGGCAAATTCAAAGACTATATCGCCATACCAAAAATAAACGGTTATCAGTCGTTGCACACAACGCTAGTTGGACCGTTTGGTACGCCCATTGAATTTCAGTTCCGCACCTATGACATGCACCAGATTGCCGAAGAAGGTGTGGCGGCGCACTGGCTCTACAAGTCAGACGAGGCCTCACTGGACGAGATACAAACGCGTACGAGCCAGTCACTGCAATCCCTGCTCGATATTCAAAGTCAGACAGGTGACTCGGGTGAGTTTCTCGAACACGTTAAGGTCGACCTATTCCCGGACGCAGTCTATGTCTTTACCCCTAAAGGCAAAATCGTTTCCTTACCACGTGGCGCGACGCCAGTTGATTTTGCCTACTCAATTCATACCGATGTCGGCAATCACGCAACGGCCTGTAAAGTTAATGGCGAAAATGTCGATCTACGTAAAGAACTCTCTAGTGGCGATACGATATCCATCACCACGTCTCCCGACTCTCGTCCCAATGCGCAATGGTTGAATTACGCGCGCACAGGTCGCGCGCGCTCGGAGATTCGGCATTATCTGCGTACCGTTCAATACGATGAATCAGTATCTTTTGGTAGCAAACTACTTGATCAGGCGTTGCGGGAATTAAAGCTTGAACTGCCAGAACAGAATGATCCTATCTGGGAAAAACTTGCTCGCTCAAGCGGTGCAAAATCCCGCGATGAAATTCTTTCTGACATCGGCCTGGGTAAACGACTTGCTGCCGTTGTTGCAAGACGCTTTACGCCGGATCATCCCTTGATCGCGACAACAGCTGCTGCGGATGAAGCGATGATGACTGCGAGAAGCGCGCCCATCACGATTCATGGCAACGAAGGCCAAGCAGTGCAGCTTGCGCCATGCTGCGGCCCATTACCCGGCGACACAATCATCGCCGGTATCCGAATTGGTCACGGCCTCGTTGTACATACGAACGATTGTCCTCAAGCCCTGCGCGCACGGGCAAAAGAGCCAGAGCGCTGGGTGGATATTGCCTGGGATGTTGAGACGGCGAAGCACTTCTCCGCCCGTATTGACATCATGGCAAATAACGAAAGAGGCGTGTTGAGTCGAATTGCTGCCGAGGTCGCTCAGGCAGACTCAAATATTATTCACGTCACCATGACAGATGATGCCATGTCAGCGATTATGCTAAATCTGACTGTACAGGTGGATAGTCGTAAACACCTGGCACAGGTATTCCGCTCAATCAGACGCGTGCCACAGATTCAAAAAATCGTTCGGGTTAAAGGCTGAACGATTACTTTTTTACGTTAATTTTTAAGGCTTTGCCCACTGTCTGATTAAAGTCAGCCACGCATTGTGGCGAGCATCGGTTGGCCCATTTGGTGGTCACTTTTTGGTACGCTATTTTTTTCACTGTATTCAGATCATTCTGTGTTGGTCGTACCAGAATCATTTTGCCGCGCGGATTAAGTTTGCAGGATTTCGCTCCCGTCAGGCAGTCATACCCAATTTGCGCCTGGATGCCCGAAAAATTCCAAAGCTGATCAGTCAGCGCATCGATATTTTTGAGTAGAAAGTTCTGAACAGCAGGATCGATCTGATCCCAAACGCCTTGATTGACTGCGTGGACTTCCTGGTTCCAGCCGATTGGCAATGCATATATATGGGTCGCAGCTGTATACCATTTACCAGTATAAGCAGTAGTAGGACCCGCGACGGCACAAGCAATTTTTTTCTTTTTCAGTGCAGCAAGGACATCATTGAATGCAATGGTGACGCCTTTTGCGCCAAGCGCCTCCATGAGGTCGGATTGCGAGCGGGAGACCGTACGAACTGTTTTACCTTTGAGATCATTCAGTCCACGAATCGGTACGTTACAAAATAAAACCTGAGGCGCGTAAGGCGAAACCCCGAGCAGTTTAAGTTGCAGGTTCGCAGATAATGATTGCGCCAATACGGGACTAAAACTCTTTGCGACTAATTTCGCTTGCGCCGAGTCGGTTGCAAGACCAGCTAAATCAATGCCTTCGTACAGAGGCGTCTCGGAGGTATTGTAAGACAGCGGTACGACACCAAACTCGATCACCCCTTGCTTCATGAGTCGAAACAACTCGGGTCCTTTCAAGCCCATTTCATCAAAAGCTTTGATTTCAGCTGACACTTTCCCTGAGGATTTCTCGGGGATTGACTTGGTCCAGAAAGGCAACTCAACTTCTTTGTACATAGGGCGAGTACTCAGCCCCCCCAATACTTTGAGTTGCGTCGCAGGTAGTTCTTGCGCTGCAACATGCATCGAGCTCAAGCATGCAAACAACGCAGCTAAAAACTTAAAACCTGTCATCAGTCGAATTTCAAAATTATTCATCTCTATATTCTACCAACGCGCCATGCAGACTCAACATAAATTGAACGGTTATGATGAAAGATAAATTAAAACCTGGAAAAATGCATGCCACGGGCTGTACCAACCGCTCCATTCAATCCATTGCAACCTATTGCGTCAAGCCCCCTTTCAGGCATATTACTGATCCTCGCCTCAGTTTTTGCCCTTGCCACGCTAGATGCTAGCGGCAAATGGGTGATGGCTGCAGGCGTGCCTCTGCTGGTATTTTGCTGGTTCAGGTATTTGGTGCACTTTCTGTTGCTATTGAGTGTTGCGGTCCCTGCGCGAGGGTTATCCGTGTTTCATACCAAACACACACGCATGCAAATCCTTCGCGCGGGCGCGATGCTATGCGCCACACTGACATTTTTCACTACTCTTAAGTTTTTGCATCAGGCCGAAGCGACTGCAATCATATTTGTTTCGCCATTACTGATGCTCGCGATTGCGCCGTGGTTACTTAAAGAGCCTCCAAGACGCTCGCGTTGGCTGGCTGCAGCATTTGGTTTAATCGGTGTACTCATCGTCATTCGCCCCTCAGCAGGGCTACATCCAATAGGTGTGATGGCGGGATTATTGACGGCCTGTCTTTTCGCAACGCAGCACCTGCTAACCCGTATGGTGGCATCTGATCACGCCTATACAACAAGTTTGTGGAGCAGTGGGTTAGGCACGCTGGTGCTTACAATTGCCCTACCCTGGTCGTTATTTGCTGCCCTGCCAGTCCTTAAGGAGCTAGACATAAGTAACTGGATACTGATGCTCTCAACTGGGCTGACCGGTGGTACAGGTCACCTACTTCAGTCTATGGCCTACCGTCGCGCGCCCGCATCGACCCTCGCACCATTTATTTATATGCAAATGATTGCTGCAGTCACCATGGGATGGCTGTTTTGGGGGCACTTTCCAGATGGTGTGACCTGGATTGGCATAGCTGTTATATGCAGCAGCGGTATCCTAAATAGCCTGAATGAATGGAAACAAAACAGACGCTAATACGTCAGGTTTTAGATTCAACGAGTTGTCCAGCATGTAATTCAAGTTGTCTGGCACACTGAGCGGCGAGACTTAAATCGTGTGTGACAAGTACAAGTGTAGTTGCAAATTCCTTGTGCAAACTGAACATCAGCTCGATGATGCGTGCACCGGTTGCTTCGTCCAGACTGCCTGTAGGCTCATCCGCGAATAACAATGCAGGTCTTTGCACAAACGCACGGGCAAGCGATACGCGCTGCTGTTCACCACCAGACAGGGTCGCAGGAAAATGATCGAACCGATGCGACAACCCGACTTGCTCAAGCATAGCCTGGGCCTGCTCACGCGCCTCAAGCCCAGCCAACTCTAACGGCAGCATCACGTTTTCGAGCGCAGTCAAGTTAGGCAGCAAATGAAAAGACTGGAAAACAAAACCGACACTCCTGGCGCGCAACGCAGCCCGGCCATCCTCATTCATTGCAAATATATCTTGATCCAGGAGAATCACAGTACCATCTGTCGGTACATCAAGACCCGCCATTAGGCCAAGCAAGGTAGACTTACCAGATCCTGAAGCACCCGTTATAGCTACGGACTGCCCCAGCGGAATCGTAAAATTTATATTATTTAAGATCGCGAGCTCGCCCGTTGCGTCAGTCACGCGCTGACTCAAATCTCTCACCTGAATTGCATTGATGCCAAGCATGTATAAACTCTCTCTGAAACGCCGTCAAATATTATCCGGACTCAGTGCTTTCATTTTGTCGAGCGCGTTAACGCACGCATCGGCACAGCAACAAACTCCCGCACCTTTACGCATTCTAGTCGTTGGTGACAGCTTATCAGCAGAGTACGGTTTACGCAGACGAACGGGATGGGTGAGTTTGCTTGAGCAAAAGCTCAAAACGCTATCTCCCGGCGCTGAAATAATCAATGCCAGTATCAGTGGCGATACAACCAGCGGCGGTCGAAGTAGGCTTCCTGCCTTACTGATCCGGCACACGCCTCAAATTGTCATCATTGAGTTGGGGGGTAACGATGCGTTACGTGGCCTGCCACTTTCGATGAGTCAGACCAATTTAACGTCCATGGTCGAGCAAGCACAAAAAACAGGTGCAAAAGTTATTTTGGTCGGCATGCAGATACCGCCCAACTACGGCCGCGAATATGGTCAGACATTCAAGACCATGTTTAACGATGTTAGTTTGGCAAAGAAAACGGCACTGGTTCCGTTTTTACTAGAGGGGGTTGGACCGCAAAATGAGATGTTTCAGCCCGATGGGATCCACCCAAATGAATCAGCACAGCCCATCATGATGGAAACTGTGCTGAAAGTACTGCTACCCGTTATAAAAGAGCTCAGTTAAAGTTTCGCAGCATCCAGATCGCCACGAATAAGCTTGGCTGCGTCAGGAAGCATTTTGACCTGATAAAGACTACGCAATACTTTCAGTGCGGCCTGCTCTTCAGCAGCACCCCATGCTTGAGAAAGCTGCCCTTGTAACTGCTGGATTTGCGCAGCATCTGGCGTGGGGCCTGGTTCGACTTTCGTTAATTGCAAAATGGCATAACCCTCAGCACCCTGTATGCCAGACCAAACGGGTAAAGTCGTCGTCTGCATCGACATCACCGACTCGAGTTGCTCAGGCGTGAGGGACTCTGCATTTTGACGCGTCACGACTTGCGCGGCCTCGAAACCTTTTGTATCCGATTTACCTGACTTTTGAAGCGTCGCCAGAAGTTGCGAGCCAGCAGATTGTGCGGCGGCAAGTGCTCGCTCATTCGTCACGATCGTGCGGATTTGAGCAGCGATTTTTTCAAGAGGAGGCACGCTGGCTGGATGGACGGCGGCAACACGCAAAGCAACAATCGTATCGGGTGATAGCTCAATTGCGCCAGAGTTCAGTTTGTCTTTCAAAACCTCGCTTGAATAAGCTGCCTGAATAACTTTAGGATTACCAAGAACCGTTTGCTCAGCCTCGGAAGGTGCTGGCGCACCTAGGCGCTGTTCTGCGTTGAGCAAACCTGAACGCGTTAAACCGCGGCCTATCTGGATGGGAAGATTTAGTGTGTCGGAGACGGATTTCAAGCTATCACGCTGATCGTAGACCAGGCTTGTCAACTTGCTCGCCATACTGGCAAAGCGATCGGCAGCAATTTGTTTGCGGATCTCTGTTGTGATGTCCTCACGAACATCTGCCAAGGGTTTCACCGAGGCAGGCTGAACATCCGTAATGTAGAGGACATGTAGACCAAAGGGGCTTTCAACTACCCCAGATACAGCACCTTTGTCGAGCTTGAACAAGGCCTCTTCCACCTGCGGCACGAGCATATTTTTACTGATCCAGCCCAGATCTCCACCTTGCGATGCAGAACCCGTGTCCTGTGAATATTCTTTTGCAAGGGCTGCGAACTGCCTTGGATCATTTGCTGCGCGCTTTGCGAGGTCATCGATGGTCTGGCGAATTTTAACTTTTGCAGCCTCGTCAGCCGTTGCAGGGACTTCGAGCAAAATATGGCTGACGCGGCGTCGCTCGGGTTGACCGTAACGCGCTTGATTTTGTTTGTAAAAGCCTTCGATATCAGCATCCGTGATTTTGATGTCTTTTGTGGCTGCGCTTTCGTTTAGCACGACATATTCGACATCGAGATTTTCAGGAATCTGCAGACGTGCTTGATTCGCGTCGTACCAGGCTTTGATATCTGCATCAGAGACTTTGATGTCTTTGGTGAAATCAGAAGCATTAAACAATTTACGTGAAACAGTGCGTTGTTCGGTGACTAAGGCGAGAATTTTTGCTGCGACCTGCGATGGGACGCGCGCTGTCAAACCAATCGGCTGCAGTACCTGGCCAAGCGCAAGATCACGACGCAAACCATTTTCAAAGACCGTGGGTGTCATGCCCTGCGAAGCGAGAACCTGACGATAACGTTCTGACGAAAACTGACCATCGACCTGAACCGCAGGGATCGAAGCAATCGTTCGGCGCAGCATTTCGTCGGAAACAGAGTAACGACCCTGGGTCGCTGCGATGGCAATGGTGCGTTGATCGATCAGGGAGTTCAGGAGTTGTTCACGCAAGGCCGGGGTGTCAAACGCTGCAGCGTCGAATTGCGCACCGAGCGCATTGCGATACTGCTCAAGCTGAGCACGACGGGCACGATCAAACTCTCCAAGCGTGATGCCTTGGCCATCAACCGAGGCAAGCTCTGGTTCACTGGACATCAGGCTGGTGTAACCCTGAACACCGAAAAATGCAAAGGATGGCAAGATCAGCAGAAGTAAAACTAACTGCATCAAGCGTTGATGATGACGGATAAAATCGAACATGAATTGTGCGCACACCTGTTTACGAAGCCGGCCAAGTTTACCACTCGGTGCGTTATGCTTGCTGGAGTTGGGTTAACAACCCTGATTCTTACCTGTTTATGCCTTGTTTTGAGCTAAAAATGCCAAATTTACCTGAATGGCCCTATCCTCGTCTGGTTGCCCATCGAGGCGGTGGTTGCCTTGCCCCTGAAAATACGCTCAGCGCCCTGCGCGTGGGTGTCGCGCGGGGCTACAAAATGGCCGAATTCGATGTCAAACTGACAGATGATCAGCAAGCAATCCTAATGCACGATACAAATCTGGAACGGACAACAAATGGCCAAGGCGTTGCGGGCGAATACCCACTGAGCGAATTGGTCAAACTTGATGCCGGAAGCTGGCATTCTGACGCTTTTGCCGGAGAAACGA
Organism: uncultured beta proteobacterium; assembly: GCA_903865015.1. Lineage (GTDB taxonomy): Bacteria > Pseudomonadota > Gammaproteobacteria > Burkholderiales > Burkholderiaceae_B > Zwartia. Next base: position 10,429 of record CAIPID010000230.1, read on the forward strand.
TCCCAACACTGGCAGCGATTACCCGATATGCGCAGGCAAACAACATTGCCTGCAATATCGAAATCAAGCCTACCCCCGGACTCGAGGCGCTCACCGGAACGCTTGTCGCACGTGAAACGCGACACGACTGGGCGACTGCGACCGTTGCCCCCTTGTTATCTTCATTTTCAGAGATTGCCCTGAAGGCGGCTATGATCGAGGCTCCAGATCTGCCTCGCGGCTTTATTACCGATACGTTGCCTGACAACTGGCGATCGATACTGTCAGATCTGCAGTGCATTTCAGTCCATCTAAAGCATTCCAGCGTGACACGCGAAACGGTCAACAGCATTCATTCTGCGGGTTTTAGAGTCGCAGTATGGACGGTTAATGATAATTTGCGCGCGCAAGAGCTCCTTAGTTGGGGCGTTGACGCAGTGATAACGGATTCGATAGACCACATTTCACCGGTTTGATTTTTAAGGATCAAACCACCCTGGCTCGGAGAGTTTTTTGTTCAGTTACAGACACGGTTTTC